>CAYYSW010000224.1:0-4693 GCA_964474395.1 uncultured Halobacteriales archaeon | reverse complement strand
CCTCGTCGGCGTCGTCCGCGACATGGACCTGCTGAAGGCGCTATGAGCGGTCAGCGTTCCGAAAGCGACGGCGAACGCCTCGCGGAACTCGCGAAGCGTCGGGGCTTTTTCTTCCAGGCCAGCGAGTCATACGGCGGCGTCGCCGGCTTCTACGTCTACGGCCCGCAGGGCGCCTCGCTCAAGCGCAACCTGGAGGACGCCTGGCGCGACCGCTACGTCACCCGCGAGGGGCACATGGAGATCGACGCCCCCACCGTCATGCCCGAGGCCGTCTTCGAGGCCTCCGGCCACCTCGACGGCTTCGACGACATGATAATCGAGTGCCCCGAGTGCGGCGAGAGCCACCGCGCGGACCACCTCGTCGAGGACGAGACGGGCATCGAGGAGGCCGAGAGCCTCCCCATCCCCGAGGTCGAGGCCATCATCGCCGACCACGACCTCGTCTGTCCCTCCTGTGGCGCGGAACTGACCGACGTGCCGGTCTCGGAGTTCAACCTCATGTTCGGCACGAACATCGGCCCCGGTTCCTCCGCGCCGGGCTACCTCCGCCCGGAGACCGCACAGGGCATCTTCGTCGAGTTCCCGCGCCTGAAGGAGTACGCACGCGGCAAGCTCCCCTTCGGCGTGGCACAGATCGGCGCGGCCTACCGCAACGAGATTTCGCCCCGGAGGGCGCTCATCCGCGTCCGGGAGTTCACACAGGCCGAACTGGAGCACTTCATCGACCCCGAGACGGACGAACCGCCCCTGGAGCGCGTCGAGGACGTGGAGCTGCCGCTCTACTCGGCGGCCGACCAGGAATCCGACGAGGGTGACATCGAGCACCTGACCGTCCGGGAGGCCGTCGACGAGAACGTCATCACGAGCGACTGGGTGGCGTTCTACCTCGGCCTCTCGCTTGGCTGGTACGAGCGCATCGGCGTCGACATGGAGCGCTTCCGCTTTCGCCAGCACCTCCCGGGCGAGCTCGCCCACTACGCGAGCGACTGCTGGGACGCCGAGGCGGAACTCGGCGGCAACTGGGTCGAGGTGACGGGCTTCGCCTACCGGAGCGACTACGACCTCTCGAAACACGCCGCCCACGCCGACGACGACTTCACCGTCTTCCGGCAGTACGACGAGCCGATATCGGTCGAACGCGCCACCGTGGACCCCGACATGAGCTACCTCGGCCCCGAGTTCGGCGGTGCGGCCGGCGACGTCGCCGACGCGCTCGAACGCCTCGCGGGGGAGGACCGCGCGGCCTTCGACGCCGGCGAGGTCACCGTCGAGGTGGACGGCGAGTCCTACACCGTTCCCGTCGAGAAGACGGGCTTTGCGGTCCGGGAGGTCACGGAGTCCGGCGAGCACATCACGCCCCACGTCGTCGAACCCTCCTTCGGCGTGGGTCGGCTGCTCTATACGGTCCTCGACCACGCCTACCGCGAGGACGAGGTCGACGGCGAACCCCGCACCTACCTCGAACTGCCCGCAGAACTCGCGCCCACCACGGTCGGCGTCTTCCCCCTGATGGCGAAGGACGGCCTCGACGACCGGGCGCGCGACATCGCGTCCGACCTCCGGGCGGCGGGGCTCACGGTGGCGTACGACGACTCGGGCGCGATCGGCCGGCGCTACCGCCGGCAGGACGAGATCGGCACGCCGTACTGCGTCACCGTCGACTACGAGTCCCTGGACGAGGACACCGTGACGCTGCGCGACCGCGACTCGACCGACCAGGTGCGCGTCCCCATCGACGACCTGCCCGAGCGGGTCGCCGCCCTCCGCGCCGGCGCGTCGTTCGACGAGGTCGCAGGGGAGTAACGGTAGCGTGAACCCCGAGGTCGAGCGCCGACTGGTCCACGCGACGGGGGCGGTCATCCCCCTCGCGTGGTTCGTCGGCCTCGTCCCGTGGTGGGGCGTCCAGGTCACGTGGACCGTCGGGGCGGCCCTCGGGCTCCTCCTCGAAGCCCTCCGTCTGTCGGGGTACATCCAGTGGCGGATATTCGAGACGCTGACCCGCGAGTACGAACGCGAGAACCTCGCGGGCTACGCGCTGTACATGCTCTCGATGGCCGCCGTCGCGTGGCTGTTCGTCCCCGCCGTCGCCGCCCCGGGGATGCTGATGCTCGCGCTCGGCGACCCCGTCAGCGGCCTGCTGGGGTCGGGCGAACTGCGCTCGATGAAGGAGGCGACGGCGCTGCTGGCGATGTTCGGCGTCTGCCTGCTCATCGCGCTGGCGTTCGTCTCGACCGTACCGGCGCTGCTCGGCGCGGCGGCGGCCACCCTCGCCGACGGCGTGAAACCCGTCGTCCGGGGGTACGTCATCGACGATAACCTCACCATCCCGCCGGCGGCGGCGGTAGGGATCACCCTCGGACTGCTCGTCCTCTGAGCGGCCCGGGACAGGAGACGTTTTTTACACCTCGGCCGCCCTCTACCGGTATGACCGTCTACGAGAGCGACCTACCGGGGGTCGGCAAGAAGTTCGAGGTCGAACTCGACGGGGACACCCGACTCGTCATCGTCATCCACAACACGGGCAAACGCGAGGTGTTCCTCCGCGAGGGGGAGGCGGACGCCGACCGGCTGTTCGAACTCTCCGACCGCCTCGCCCGGCAGGTCGGGACCATCCTGGAGGGGGCGTACTTCCAGCCCATCCGCACGGAGACCATCGACACCGTCCTCAGCGACGACACCCTCATCGAGTGGGCGAAGGTGGCGGCGGACTCGCCGCTCGTCGGGCAGACGCTCGCGGAATCACAGATCCGCCAGCGCGCCGGCGTCTCCGTCATCGCCATCCAGCGCGGCGAGAAGACGGTCACGAACCCCGGTGCGGACACCGAGATCCGAGCGGACGACACCCTCGTCGTCATCGGGTCCCGCGAGGCCTGCCGGGCGCTCGACGACGTCGTCGCGGGCGAGGGGTAGATGGCCGAGACGTCACTGTTGGCCGTCGGGGCGATGTTCGCGGCCGTCGCGCTCGCGGGGGCCGGCGCGCGTCGCCTCGGCCAGTCGGTCATCCCCTTCTACATCGTCGTCGGCGTCCTCGTCAACCCGTTCGTCGCCGGCGAGCTCGGCCTGCCGGCGATACCCGACAGCGAGTTCGTCACCGTCCTCGCCGAGCTGGGTATCGTCTTCCTGCTGTTCTTCCTCGGGCTGGAGTTCAGCATCGACCGCCTGCTGGAGAGCGGGCCACGCCTGCTCCGGGTAGGGGGGCTGGACCTCGTCGTGAACTTCTCGGCGGGGTTCTTGCTGGGGCTGGCGGTGGGGTGGTCGGTCATCGAGGCGTTCGTCCTCGGGGGCATCATCTACATCTCCTCCAGTGCCATCATCACGAAGAGCCTCATCGACCTCGGCTGGATCGCCAACGCCGAGAGCGAACCGATGCTCGGGACGCTCGTCTTCGAGGACCTCGCCATCGCCGTCTACCTCGCGGTGCTCTCGGCCATCGTCCTCGGGGGCGGGGAGCTGTCGGTCGCCCTCCGGGGCATCGGCATCGCGGCGGTCTTCCTGACCGTCCTGCTGGTCGCGGTGTACTACGGCGGAGCGCTGTTCGAGCGGTACCTGCGGGTGGACTCGAACGAGTCGTTCGTCCTCCGGGCGGTCGCGGCCGCGACGCTCGTCGGCGGGGCGGCGCTCGCCCTGGGCGTCAGCGAGGCCGTCGCCGCCTTCTTCGTCGGGATGGGCTTCTCGAGTACGGACCACGTCGAGAAGCTCGAACGCCTGCTCTCGCCGCTTCGTGACACCTTCGCGGCGGTCTTTTTCTTCTGGATCGGGGTCACGACCGACCCGGTGCTGGTCGCCGGCACGGTCGGGTTGCTCGCGCTCGCCGTCGTCGTCAGCACGCCGACGAAGTTCGCGACGGGCTACCTCTCGGGGCGGCTCTACGACCTCGACGCGCGCCGGTCGGTCCGGGTCGGGGCCGGGATGGTCACGCGGGGGGAGTTCTCGCTCATCATCGCGGCGCTGGTCACCGCCGGGGGGACGCCCGTGCTCTCTGAGGTCATTCCGGCGTTCGCCGTCGGCTACGTCCTCGTGATGAGCGTCCTCGGGACGACGCTGATGGGGTACGCCGACCGGCTGGCGACCCTGTTGCCCGTCGGGACCGGGGAGGCCGACGCCGACGGGGAGGCCGACGCCGAGAGCCGGGCCACCTGAGGAGGTCGGGTTTCACTTTCAGCCCGGTACGCGAACCCTTAACCACGGTCGAGCGATACTCCTGGGAAATGGCGGCCACCAGCGAGGGCGAGGGCGACAGCATCGACCGCCCGCTGCTCACCCCGGGGATGCTCCAGCGCCGGGAGTACCAGCTGGAACTGGCCGACGCCGCCTGTCGCACGCACACGCTCGTCTGCCTCCCGACGGGGCTGGGCAAGACCGCGGTGAGCCTGCTCGTGACCGCCCACCGCCTCCACGAAGCCGGGGGTACCTCCCTCCTGCTCGCGCCGACGAAGCCGCTCGTCCAGCAACACGCCGACTTCTACCGCGAGGCGCTGACGGTCCCGGACGACGAGATCGTGGTGTTCACCGGCGAGGTCCGGCCCGCCGACCGGGCGGAGCTCTGGGAGTCCGCGCGGGTCGTCGTCGCCACGCCACAGGTCGTCGAGAACGACCTCGTGGGCAACCGCATCTCGCTCGCGGACGTCACCCACCTCACCTTCGACGAGTGCCACCGCGCGACCGGCGACTACGCCTACAACTACATCGCCGA
>CAYYSW010000223.1:0-4694 GCA_964474395.1 uncultured Halobacteriales archaeon | reverse complement strand
CTCCAGTTTGCCCAGGGGGAGTTCGGCGTCACGCCGGACCTCACGACGTTCGGGAAGATCGTCGGCGGCGGGTTCCCCGTCGGCGCAATCGGCGGGCGCTCCGAGGTCGTCGAGCACTTCTCGCCGTCGGGCGACGTCTTCCAGTCGGGCACCTTCTCGGGGCACCCCGTGACGATGGCCGCCGGCCTCGCCACACTGGAGTTCTGCGCCGAGAACGACGTCTACGACCACGTGAACGAACTGGGCGACCGACTGCGCGAGGGCCTGACGGACGTCGTCGCGGACCGCGCGCCCGAGTACACCGTCGTCGGCACCGACTCCATGTTCAAGGTCGTGTTCTCGCGGACCGACACCGACCCCCAGAGCGAGTGCTGTTCGACCGGCTGTCGGCAGGATCCCGAGTGCGCGCGCTACGAGGGGTGTCCGAAGACCGGCGCGGACGTGAGCAACGCCGAGAGCCAGCGCTGGGAGCGCCTGTTCCGCCCGTTCATGGAGGAACAGGGGGTGCTCCTGCCGGCCAACCAGTTCGAGAGCCAGTTCGTCAGCTACGCCCACACCGCCGAGGACGTCGAGGAGACCCTGGAGGCGTACAAGGCGTTCTTCGAGTGAGCTAGCGCAACGGGCGGGCGAGGCGGCGTGCGAGACGCGCCGCGGTGCCGCGGACGAACGACCACCCCACGGCCTTCGACTCGTCGAAGGTGTACTGGCCGGCGTAGCGGCCCGTCCAGTCGATGTGTCCGGGCCCGTCGAGGCGGTAGACCATCCCCACGTCCGCGGCCACCTCGATGGCGTCGCGGACCCGCGACTGGGTGAGGCCACAGGCCGCCGCGAGTTCCGGGACCGTCCTCGGGCCCTCGCGGAGTTTCCCCATCACGAGGTTCCCGTGGTTCATCAGGAGCACGACGTCGTTCGGATTCACGTCGTCGTCCACCCACGAGCGGTCGGGCCGGCACCCGTCGGCGAGGTCCCTCCGGGCGTCGAGGAGCATCCACGCACCGACGGCCGCGTCACGAGGGGGAACCAGTCCACCCCACCGATCCCCGCGCCGGTCCCTCAGTTCTCGTACCAGAACCAGCCGGGACTGGCGAGGGTGACGAGCGTCCCGACGCCCGCCGAGGCGTACCGGCCGTCGACCGCCGGGGTGTCGTAGAGCACCGATACCGTGCCCGTGACGGCGAACGCCGGGCCGAGCGCCAGGAGCGCCCCGACGGGGTCGGCCGAGAGGAGGGCACGGAGCACGTCGGGCGTTGCGAACGTGGCCACCTGAACGACGGGTCGCGTTCTCGGGCCCGGAGAAGGCTTATTCCGGCGCACGGTGATTCCCCGGGCATGGAGCCCTCCACTCACGGCCCCGAACGGACGCCCGCCGCCGGCCGGCGCGTCGAGTCGCGCTGGTGGCTCGCTATCGCCGCCGCGGCCGCCTTCTGGGCGCTGGCGTACGTCGCGGTCGCGTTCGTCTTCCTGGCCGCCTTCCTCGGCGCGGTCGGCGGGCTCGCCGTCGGCCCGTTCGGGGAACCGGGGCCGTTCGTCCCGTTCGGCGTCGGCGCCGTGTTCCTCGTCGTTGTCCCGCTGGTCCTGGTCGGCCTCGCGCTGGGCCTGCTCCTGCCCGTCGCGCTCTACCTCGACGCGGCGGCGGTCGGGCGGGCCGAGGTGGGCTGGGACCCCGACCCCGTGCTGTACGCCATCGTCGGCGTCGTCGGCCTGTTCGCACAGGGCGTGCCGGTCCAGCCCGCGGTGGCGCTGTACTACCTCTACGGGCGCCACCGATACGTCGGGACGCCGTGAGCGCACACGGCTGCATGGATATCTTTGTCGCGGGTGCCCGAGGAGGAGTACGATGACCCTGCAGGTAGAGGTCGCCGGCGCGCCGCCACTCACGACGGGGATGCTCGTCGTCTTCGCGGTGGCGGCGCTCGCGTTCGCCCTCTTCGTCACGGAGTCCCTCTCACCCGACGTGACGGCCCTCGGAGTGGTGGCCGCGCTCGTCCTCCTCGAACCGTGGACGGGAATCACGCCTGCGGAAGGCGTCTCCGGGTTCTCGAACCCGGCGACCGTCACCGTCCTCATGATGCTGACGCTGAGCGCCGGCGTCGTCCGCTCCGGGGCCGTCCAGCGACTCGGCGGCTGGATGGCCGCGTACGCGGGCACCGACCGGCGACGCCAGCTGCTCGCCACGCTCCTGGTCGGCGGCCTCCCCTCCGGGGTCCTCAACAACACCCCGGTCGTCGCGATGCTCATCCCGGTCGTCTCCGACGTCGCCGACCGCGGGGGGACCTCGCCGTCGAAGCTGCTCATCCCCCTGTCGTACGCCTCGATGTTCGGCGGGATGCTCACCCTCATCGGCACCTCCACGAACCTCATCGCGAGCGACGTCTCGCGTCGGCTCATCGGCCGTCCGTTCTCGATGTTCGAGTTCACCGCCCTCGGCGCCCTCGTGTTCCTGACGGGCGCGGGCTACCTGCTGGTCGTCGGCCACCGCCTCGTCCCCGAGCGGGTCGCGCCGGCGGCCGCCCCGGCCGGGGACCCGAACGGGGCGCCCTACCGCGCCGAACTCGTCGTGACCGAGGCCTCGCCGTTCGTCGGGGACTCGGTCACCGAGGCGGCCGAGCGCCTCGGCGTCGACGTCGACGTCGTCTCCGTGACCCGGGCGAGCGGGCGGGACCGTCCGTCCGCAGACCCCACGCTCGCTCCCGGCGACGTGGTGACCCTGCTCGCCCCCCGCGGGACGTTCTCCGCACTCGTCGCCGACGGTGGGCTGGTCCCCGCCCCCGGGGACGGCGCAGACGAGACCCCCGGGACCCTGGTCGAACTCGTCGTCCCGTCGTGGTCCTCGCTGGTCGGCGAGACGCTCGCCTCGTCGGGCTTCCGCCAGCGGTACGACGCGACGGTCCTCGCGGTCCGCCGCGGTGGGTCGGCCTTCGAGGGCCGGCTGAGCCGCGAGCGCCTCAGGAGCGGCGACACGCTCCTGGTCGCGGCGAGCGACCGGGCCGTCGACCGACTAGGGAGCGCACGCGACCTGGTCCTCGCCGCCCAGCCCCCGAACCCGGACTACCGCGAGGGGAAGATACCCCACGCGGTCGGCATCGTCGTCGGCGTCGTCGGGCTGGCGGCCCTCGGGGTCCTCGACGTCCTCGTCGCGTCGCTGCTCGGCGTCGTCGCGATGGTGCTTGCGGGTGTGCTCCGGCCCCACGAGCTGTACGACGACGTCGAATGGAAGGTCATCGTCCTCATCGCCGGTCTCATCCCGCTCGGCGTCGCCTTCGAGAACACCGGCGCGGCCGACCTCCTCGGCGCGCTGGTGGCGGGCAGCGCCGAGGTGCTCCCGGTCGCCGGGGTGCTCTGGCTGTTCTACGTGGCGACGGCGCTGCTGACGGCGTTCGTCAGCAACAGCGCGAGCGTCATCGTCATGCTCCCCGTCGCGGTCGACGCCGCCACGCGCATCGGCGCGGACGCGTTCGCGTTCGTACTGGCGGTGACGTTCGCGGCCAGCGCTGACTTCATGACGCCGGTCGGCTACCAGACGAACCTCCTCGTCTACGGCCCCGGCGGCTACCGGTTCACCGACTACACCCGGGTCGGCGCGCCCCTCCAGGCGCTTCTCTCGGTAGTGACGGTGGGCGGTATCGTGCTCCTCTGGGGGCTCTGAGGGTTCGGGGGCGGAACGCCATAGAACCCCTTTTCACTCCGCGCGGCCGACCCGGGCGTATGAGCCAATCCACGTTCCGCCTCGCCACCCGGGGGTCGGCGCTCGCCCTCAGGCAGGCGAGTTCCGTCCAGTCCGCCCTCGAATCCCGGCGGCGGGCGGTCGAACTCGTCGAGGTGGAGACGCGCGGCGACCAGTTGCGCGACGAACTCATCCACCGGCTGGGTAAGACCGGCGCGTTCGTCCGGTCGCTCGACGAACAGGTCATGTCCGGCGACGTGGACGCCGCGGTCCACTCGATGAAGGACGTGCCCACCGAGTTCCCGGAGGACCTCGTCGTCGCGGGCGTCCCCGAACGGGCGCAGGCGGGGGACGTCCTCGTCACACCCGGCGGGCGCACGCTGGAGGAACTCCCCTCCGGCGCGACCGTGGGCACCTCCAGCCTCCGGCGGAAGGCCCAGTTGCTCGCCGAGCGCCCGGACCTCGACGTCCAGCCGCTGCGGGGGAACGTCGACACGCGCGCCGAGAAACTGCTCGCCCCGAGCGTGCAGGACGAACACGAGCGGCGAGTCGACGCCGAGGAGGGAGAGAGCGAGGAGTCCTTCGAGCAGGCCCCCGACGAGTGGTTCAACGACCTCGACGAGGTCCAGCGCCGGGCGCTCGAACGCGACGTGGACACGGAGTTCGACGCCATCGTCCTCGCGGAGGCGGGCCTCACGCGGTCGGGCCTCGCCCACAGCCTCGAGTACGAACGCCTGCCGACCGAGACGTTCGTCCCCGCACCCGGCCAGGGGGCGCTCGCGGTGACGGCCGTCGACGGCGACCTCGCCGAGACCGTCCACGAGGCCGTCGACCACCCGCCGTCGCGCGTGCGGACGACCGTCGAGCGGACGGTCCTCGCCGAACTGGGCGGGGGCTGTGTCGCGCCCATCGGCGTCCATGCCCGCCTGCAGGGCGCCCACGTCAACGTCGTCGTCCGCGTGCTCTCCCGCGACGGGAGCGAGGAGGTGGCGGCGACCCGGGACCTCCCCGTCGAGCGCCACCCCGAGGC
>CAYYSW010000222.1:0-4709 GCA_964474395.1 uncultured Halobacteriales archaeon | reverse complement strand
CATCCTCCGGCCCGGCCGCTTCGACCGCCTCATCGAGGTGCCCGAGCCGAACCAGGAGGGCCGCGAGCGTATCGTCGAGATCCACACCGAGGGGATGGACGTCGACGAGGACGTCGAGTACGCCGACATCGCGGAGATGACCGAGGGCTTCACCGGCGCGGAAATCGCGAGCCTCGTCACCGAGGCCGGGATGTTCGCCATCCGCGACGACCGCACGACCGTCAGGATGGAGGACTTCGAGGCCGCCTACGAGAAGGTCTCCGACGGCGACGACACGACCGGGACGCCCATCGCGTTCCAGTAACACGTCCCTCCTCACCGGGTGTGCACGCTCCGCTCGCGCACCACTCCCGGGAAACCCGCAGTGAAGCGGCCGCTGGCCGTCGCGGGTCTCGCGCCCTTCTGCCCTCGCCGGCGACGAACTGCGCCACTCCCGGTACGTACGGAGCCGTGCCGTACGACCGTTCGGATACCTACCGCGCCTTCGCCCGCTCTTTCGTCGCGTCGCCGCCGATGAGGAGCGTGTCGACGACGAGCGCCTCGACGCCCCGCCGGATGCGCTCGGAGAGCGCCTGGTGGGAGACGCCGATGTCGTCGGCGAGGGCGCCGAGTTCCACCTCGCGGGGGACGGCGAAGTAGCCGCCCTCGGCGGCGGCCACCAGCGCCTCGTACTGTGCCTCGGTGAGCCCGTGGCGACCGGACGGTTCGCCCTCCATCTCGCGGACGCTCCGCACGTCGAAGGTGAGCCCCCGACTCTCACAGAACTCCGCGGTGTCGGAGAGTCCCTCCCGGCTGGGATAGAGCACACGGAGGACCCAGTGGTCGCCGTCGGTCGCCGCCGAGAGGATCGTCGCCTCGCTGTTGGTTATCATCCGGAGGACGATGGGGATCTGGTCGACCCACTCCATCCGGTAGAGGCGTTCCTCGCCGAGGTCGGTGAGTAGTTTCACCTCGCGGACGGTCGGGTCCGATTCGATCGCGTCGTCGAGGGCGCCGAAATCGGGTGCGCGTACCCACAGCAGCGGCATGACGGAATCGTCGCCCGTCTCGACGAGTTTCTCGCAGTCGAACGTCGCCTCGGGGACGGTATCGAGCGTCGCCGCGAGGGCGAACTCCGTGGCGGGGACTATCGCGGTGATGAGGGTAGCCATATGAACAGAGAGGCCGGCTCAGGAGATAACGAGCGCGCCGGGGGCCGAAGCGCAACGCCTTACCTCGTCGTCGCGCTAGCCCGGGTAATGGGACTCATCCGGATGGTCTGGGGGACGGCACGCGCGCCGACCGAGATGGCGTCGTACGACGCCGCCCTCGCCGCGGCCAACGTCCACAACTACAACCTCGTCCGCGTCTCGTCGGTGGTCCCCGCCGGCGCGCGCGTCGAACGGGTGGGGCGCGCGCCGGACCTCGGCCCCGCCGGCGAACGCCTGACGGTCGTCCAGGCCCGCGAGACGGTCAGGGAAGGGCGTGCCGTCGCGGGCCTCGGGTGGGCGACCGAGGCGAGCGGTCGCGGCCTGTTCTACGAGGCGGCGGGCGACGACCCCGAGGCGGTCCGCCGGGAGGTCGAGGACGGCCTCGCCGCGGGCAAGGACCTGCGCGACTGGGCGTTCGAGGACGAGGGGTATCAGGTGGTGGAGAGCGAGCCCGCCGGCTCGGACAGCGAGCCCGCCGGCTCGGACAGCGAGGCTACTGCCTCGGACAGCGAGACAGCCCCATCGACGAGCGGCGACACCTACGCCACGGCCGTCGTCCTCGCGGTGTACGGCGAGAGCGCCCCCATCGTCTGAGTTCGGGAGTCGGTCCCGCGGAGCGGCGCGCCTCGCATCATTTTTAACCCCTCCCCCCCTTCCACGGTCGAATGCACGGCAACACACCCTATGCGGGGAAGCAGAGCGAGGGCGAGGACCTCTCCGCGGAGGAGGTCGACCACCTTCGTCGGGACCTGCGGGCGCTGGCCGACCGCACCCGGTCGCTCCTTCCCGACGAGTTCGTCGTCGGGTCGGAGCTCCGCACCGGGAACGACGGGCCACAGGCCACCGTGGCGGTCCAGCCACCGGTCGGCAAGCCGGTCACGTCGGGGGTCGCGGCGGACGCGACCACGGAGGAACACGACGCGCTGGTCCACGAACTCGCCGCGGGCGCAGCCATCCAGGTCAAACACGCCATCGACGACGTCTCGCCGACCGCCGGGTAACCGCGGTCGGGGCCGACGGTCCGCATCGGGTGGTTCAGACGAGGACGCCCGACTGGAGGACGGCGATGAGCGCAGTCAGCGTCACCATGCTCGCCAGCGTCGAGGTGAGCACCGCCGAACTGACGAACTCCGCCGGCGAGACGTCCCCGCTCTCGCCGCCGAACTCCAGTAAGAGGATGAGCGGCGTGATGGCCGCCGGGGTCGCACACTCGAGGACGAACACCCGCGCGACGGTCTCGTTTTGCACGCCGAAGCCGAGTGCCGCCAGCGCGAGGACGATACCGACGCCGACCAGCGGTGCGACCAGCAGTTTCATCACGTTCGTGAGGCCGAGCGGTCCCAGCGCCGAGCGGACGTCGGCACCGACCAGCTGACTCCCGAGCATCAGCAACATGAGCGGGATGGCGGCGTCGCCGACGAGTTGCAGCGTCTGCATGACCGTCGTGTCCGCCGCGGGCGAGACACCCGCGGCGCGCAGGGCGAGGGCGGCGGCGACGGCGTACAGCAGCGGGATGGAGAACACGCGCTTCACGCTGCTCAGCCCCCCGCCCCCGCCGCTTCGCGCGGCGACGTACACGCCGTGCGAGTAGACGAGCACGCTCTGGACGGCCAGGAAGAGCACCGCCGTCGAGCGCCCCACGGCGCCGAAGGCGAACGCCGATAGGGGGATGCCGAGGTTCCCCGAGTTGGGGTACGTGCTCTCGAGGACGACGGCGCTCGCCAGGGGCTCCCCGATTCCGGCCGCCCTGACCGCGGCCTCCGTGAGGACAGTCAGCGCGACGACGTACGCCGTCACGCCGACCGCGAGTTTGGCGACGGTCCCCGAGTCGATGCTGGTCGTGAGCAGACTGTGGAAGACGAGCGCCGGCGCGAGGACGTAGACGACGACGGTGTTCAGCGGGTCGACGTCCAGGCCCTTCGTCCGGCCGAGGAGGAAGCCCACCGCGCCGATGGCGACGATGGGCGCGATGGCCGAGGCGAAGATGGTGACCAGCGACACGAGAGACCCGACGATGGGGGACGTTACAAGGGTTGCGAACGGTGCAACCGAGCGGTCAGGCGCCGCTCTCGGGCGGATCGACGAACAGACCGTACCAGACGGCCCCGCCCGCGGGGATGGACCCGCCGAGCATCCCGGCAGCGACGGACAGCGAGGAGACGACGCTCACGACGCCGCCGAGCGCGAGCGACAGCGGCATCACGAGGAGCAACAGGTCGTACAGGCCGATCGACGCATCGCTCCGTGTCATGTGCTTCGACCTGACGACGGCCAGGCAATTAATAGTTATTACCGGCTGCGCGGCGTGCGACTACTTCCCCCAGAAGGGGTCGACCTTCCGGCGCTTGTCGAGGTACATCGACAGCGCCTCGCGTTCGTCGGTCGGGATGTCCTCCTTGAGTTCCTGTTCGAGTATCTTCGCGTGTTTCTCGGGGAGTTCCGTCCAGAGTTCGTCGCCCTCGTCTATCTGGCGGCCCACCGTGGGCCCGTCGATGGCGGCGCTCGCGCGCTCGCCGGCGCGGAGCTCGTCGATGTCCTCGCCCTGGTTCTGGAGGGTCTGGAGCGTCCCGACGCGCTTGGGGTCGTTGCCCTCGAACTTCACGACGGGCGTGTTGCGCTTGAGCGTCCCCGACATGACCTCCACGCCGACGACGGCCGGGCCGGACTGGCGGAAGACGTGGTCCTCGAGGACCCGGAACCGGGCGGGCCGCCGGATGTTGTCCATGATGGCGTCCTGCTGGGCGCGTTCGATGTCGTCGACGTACTCCTCGTAGTCCTCGACGAGCTGGTAGATGACGTCGTCCTCGAACAGCCGGATGTCCCGGTCGCTCGCCTGCTGTTCGGCGTCGGGCAGGACGTCGACGTTGAACGCGAGGATGACCTTGTGCTTCGGGTCGTCGGTCGTCGAGGCGACGGCGACGTCCCGCGGGGCGACGTCGCCCACCTCGGCGCGGACGATGGGCACCTCCGCCTCCTCCAGCGCGTTGGCGATGGCCTCCAGGCTGCCGAGCGTGTCGGCCTTGACGACGACGCCGTTCTCGGCCGTCTCGACGGTGAGGTCGGCGAGTTCGGCCTCGACCTCCTCGATGACCTCCTCGACGGACCGGTCGCGGACGACCCGGACCGGCGCGCCCGCCAGCGCGTCGTCGAGGTCGGGGGCGGCGATCTTGATCCCCGAGGCCGCCGACACGGTGTCGACCTTCTCGAAGCGCTTCTCGGTGCGTATCTCCTCCAGCGGTCGGGGCTGGAGCAGGGCGCGGACCTCCGTGACGATGGTGTCGTTCTTCGCACCGACGACGATGGTGTCGTCCGTGCGGAGCGACCCGTCGTACAGCACGACGTCCAGCGTCGTCCCGAAGCCGCGTTCGTCCTTGACCTCGAGGACCGTCCCCGCGCCGGGCCCGCTCGTGTCCACGGCCATGTCCTCTTTCATGTAGCGCTGGGAGAGGCCCATGAGGACGGTCAGGAGGTCCGGGACGCCCTCGCCGGTCATCGCGCTCACGGGGACGACGCCGATGT
>CAYYSW010000221.1:523-4750 GCA_964474395.1 uncultured Halobacteriales archaeon | reverse complement strand
GGGTCACGAGGACGGCAACTGGGTCGGCCCGTTCGTCTACGAGGTCGAGTACGACGACGAGGGCGAACAGCGTTCCATCCGCGAGGAAGTCTTCGGGCCGCACGTCGCCCTGATGGAGTACAGCGGCGACATCGAACGCGCCGTCGACATCCACAACGACACGCCCTACGGCCTCGCCGGGGCCATCATCTCCGAGGACTACCGGCAGGTCAACTACTTCCGGGACAACGCCGAAATCGGCCTCGCGTACGGTAACTTGCCATGTATCGGCGCGGAGGTCCACCTCCCGTTCGGCGGCGTCAAGAAGTCCGGTAACGGCTACCCCTCGGCCCGCGAGGTCATCGAGGCAGTCACCGAACGGACGGCGTGGACGCTCAACAACTCCAAGGACATCCAGATGGCACAGGGCCTCTCGGCGGACATCAAGACCTCCGAGGACGAGTAGCAGAGCGGCCCCCGGGAAGCGAACGACGTCCCCCGACGTGAACTGAAACCGGTTTTTCCCGGCGTGCACCCGAAGACGAGTGGCGTCGCTGGCGGGTCGGCGTCGGAACGAAGGGGGAGACGAGGGGGGTGGGAGGGGGTGGGTGCGGCCGGTCGGGGTCCGGGCAGGCCCCGGCCGACCACGGTGGGTGGCGGTCGTCCGTTGTGCCGGTTCGACGAGAAAAGCGTCGTTCCGGCATTCATCCATACCGCGGGCCGTCGTATAAAGGTTGTCGACATGCGGTGTCGCCCCTCACGGGGGGAGTGCGGGGGCCGAGCGTTCCCGAGTAACCATTCAGGGTAACGGAGGGAGAGAGCGTAACGGGAATCGGGTACGGTGGGGAGGGGAGTGTTCAGCGCCGACGGTCCGCGAGTGCGGGAAACTCCTCGCGGACCGCCTCGACGCGGTCGGGGTCGCACTCGGCGACGACGAGCGCGGGGTCGTCCCCGCTGCCGGCGAGCGTCGACCCCCACGGATCGTACACTGCCGAGCGACCGAGGAGCGTCGCCGACTCGAACTCGCCGGAGCCGTTGGCCGCGCCGACGTACAGGAGGTTTTCGACCGCACGCGCACGCGGGAGGAGCGTCCAGTGTTCGACGCGCGGGTAGGGCCACGCGCTCGGGACACAGAGGAGCGTCGCGCCCGCGTCCGTCAGGTCACGGTACAGTTCGGGGAACCGCAGGTCGTAGCAGGTGGTGATGCCGACCGAAAAGCCCTCGAAGTCGACGGTCGGCACCGACTCGCCGGGGACGAGCAGTTCGGCCTCCGCGGAGTCGTAGCCGAACAGGTGGTGTTTCCGGTAGACCCCCCGCCGTTCCCCCGCCCGGTCGATGAAGACGGACGTGTTGGCCAGCCCCTCCGCGGCGGGGCCGCCGTCGGTCGTCGCGAGGTCCTCGACGATGCTGCCGGCGACGACCCCCACCTCGTGGTGGCGGGCGGCCTCGGCGACCCGCGAGAGCGTCGGGCCGTCGAGGGACTCGGCCTCGCGGGCGTAGCTGTCGAAGGCGAAGTAGCCGACGTTGAACAGTTCCGGGAGGACGACGAGGTCCGCGTCGCGCGCGGCCGCACGCTCGATGGCGTCCGTCGCGCGCTCGACGTTGCCGTCCACGTCGCCGCCCTCGATGTCGTGTTGGGCGAGTGCGAGGCGCATGGGTCAGGCGGTCGCGAGGTCACGCCGGATGGCGTCCTCCAGGTTGTCCAGTTCGTCGTCGAGATTCTTCTTGAAGAACTTCTCGACGCCGGGGAGCTTCCCGTCGACGGTAAAGCGGTTCGTCAGGCGGGTACCGCCGTCGCCGTCGGGTTCCAGTTCGTGTTCGCCGACGACGCGCATCACCTTCGAGCGCCCGACGAAGCGGACGTACTCCGGCTCGCGGCGGTCGGTCTCGCGTGTCTCGATGGGGATGGTCCTGTTGATGAGGGGAATCGGGAGCTTCACGTGCCACGTCGCGGTTCCTTCCCCAGTCTCCTCGAACTCCTCGACGACGCTGATGGGACGGGCGCGTTTCTCTGGGTCGGCGATGAACGACCAGACGTCCGCGGGCGGTGCATCGAGTTCGAACGTACGCTCTACCCGGACTGTCATACGGGGCCTTCTCGCCCCGGCGTAAAAACCTCCTCGGGGTTGCCGGTTCCGCCCGCTACGCGCTGCCGGGGGTCACGCGCCACGTAGTCGAGCGGGCGCGACCCCACTTCTCGATTTCCACGTCCTCGGTGCTGTCGGCGAGACGCGGGAGCCGGGAGCCGACCTGTTTCGCCGAGAGGCCGATGCTCTCGGCGATACGCTTGGCCCGGAAGTAGCGCTCCCCGCGTGCCACGCTCTCGCGGAGATGGTCGAGGATACGCTGGTCTTCGTCGCTCAACTCACCCATACCCCTACTAGGGGGTTGCGCGGATTAACGATTTCGGCTACTCGGAGAGATGGAGCGCCGCGATCAGGACGCTCCCGGCGAGCATCGCCGCCGCGAAGCCCCACCCCGAGAGCACCTGGTCGCCCCCCGTCGCGGCGACGTACATCACGAACGCGCCGCCGAGGCCGAGCAGCCCGAACAGCATCGCGAGACCCATCTCCATGTCCGTTGCCGGCGCGGATTCTACCATGTCCCAGTTGGCGAAGCGGACGGGTAAAAACCTCCCCGATTCGGCGAGCGGGGATAAACCGGATACTGCGATAGGAAATTACTATGCGGATACCAGCGAACACCGGTCGGCCCGCGAGCGTCTCTAGGAATCGAGACGCGGGGAAAAGCTGGCGTCCGCCGATGTGGGGCGTCGCGGGGGCTCAGCGTGCCGGTCGGGCGGTCGGTCGCCACGTGTCGCTCGCGGCGAGGAACTCGGGGAGGGTGGTGGCATCGATGCCGTACTCGGCGTTGCTGGCCGCGAAGTCCTCGTCGTACCCGCCCTCGTTGAACCAGGCGTACATGTCGGCGAGTTCGTCACCCGCCTCGGCACGGTACGCCTCGACGTCGAGGTGGACGGCCTCGACGGGGTGGCCGAGGTGGTCGGCGAAGGCCTCGGCCATCCCCTCGAGGGTCAGTTCGTCGCCCGCGAGGTGGACCGTCTCGCCGGCGAACCGGTCCGGGTCGGCGAACGCCATCGCCGCCGTCCGGCCGATGTCGTCGGCGTCGACGACTTGGAGTGTCACGCCGTCGGCGAGCGGCAGGGGAAGTCGGCCCTCGCGGATCTCGTCGTGCAACATCCCGAAGTTCTGCATGAAGAACACGGGTCGGAGGACGGTCGCAGGGAGCCCGAGAGCGGCGATGCGGTCCTCGACCGCCGCCTTCGACCGGAAGTGCGGGAGGGGACTGCGGTCGGCCCCGCCGACGGAACTGAACACGAGGTGGCCGATGCCCGCGTCGGCACACGCCTCGGCGAACGAGACGCCCTGTTCGCGCTCGGCGTCGGTCCCGTCCTCGAAGAACGTCGTGACGAGGTACGCCCCGTCCATCCCCTCGAGGAGGTCGCGCATCCGCGCGCCGTCCGTGAGGTCACCCTCGACGACGGCCACCCCGCGGTCCGTGAGAGCGCGGGCCGTCTCGCTTTCGGCGTCGCGGGTGAGGCCGTAGAGGTCGTACTCGCCGTACTCGCCCGAGAGGAGGTGCTCGACGACCGCGCCGCCCTGCCTCCCGGTCGCCCCTGTGATGAGAAGTCGTTTCATCGCACCGTACTCTGAGGCGCCGCGAGAGCATAAGTCGCTCTCGGGAGCGCTCCGGAGGCGAATCCACACAGGTTTCATCGTCCGGCCGCCCGACTCGGCGGGTATGGCAAGCGGAGGGGAGTCGAGAGAGGTGGACGCCCTCGACTCGTTCCGGCAGTTCTTCGCGCTCGAACGGGACGTGCTGGTGCTCTCGCTCGCGATGCTCGCGTTCAGCCTCGCCTTCCAGATGACGAGCCGCTACGTCCCGGAGTACCTCCGCGTGCTCGGGGCGAGTGCGGCCGTCGTCGGCCTCTACGGGAGCGTCGGCAACCTCATCGGCGCGCTCTACCCCTATCCGGGCGGGGCGCTCTCCGACCGGGTCGGGTCGCGCGTCGCGCTGACGGCCTTCGGGAGCCTCTCGACGCTCGGTTTTCTCGTCTGGTATCTCGCCCCGTCGCTCCCGGTGGCGCTCGACGGGGTGGGCGTCGTCCTCCCGGCGTGGGCGTGGGTGTTCGCCGGCCTCTTTCTGACCCAGGGATGGAACTCTTTCGGCCTCGGCGCGACGTTCGCCGTGGTCAAACAGAGCGTCCCGCCCGACCGCCTCGCGACG
>CAYYSW010000221.1:0-513 GCA_964474395.1 uncultured Halobacteriales archaeon | reverse complement strand
GCGTCGACGGAGGTGTTCCGCCGGGTCGGCTTCCTGCTCGGACCGCTCATCGCGGCCGCGGTGCTGGCGACGACTGCCGGCTTCCTCGACGGGTTTCAGGCCGTGTTGCTCGTCGCGGTGGGGTTCGGGGCGGTGGCGACGCTCGCCCAGCACGTCCTCTACGACGCGAGCGAGGACAGCATCGGCAAGCGCTTCGAGGGCATCGGGGAGGTGCTGGCGGACCTGCGGACGCTCCCGGCGACGCTCCGGCCGCTCCTCGTCGCGGACACGCTCGTTCGCTTCGCCAACGGGATGGTGTACGTCTTCTTCGTCATCGTCGTCACCGACTTCCTCGCGGTGGGGTTCACGGGCTTCGGCGTCACGCTCCGGCCGGACGCCTTCTTCGGCGTGCTGCTGGCCGTCGAGATGGTCGTCGCGCTCGTCTCGATGGTCCCCGTCTCGAAGCTCTCCGAGCGCACGGGGCTGAAACCGGTCGTCGGCCTCGGGTTCGCCGTCTACGCCGTCTTCCCCGCG
>CAYYSW010000220.1:0-4788 GCA_964474395.1 uncultured Halobacteriales archaeon | reverse complement strand
CGCTCGAGGACGAGCTCGGCGAGACGCTGACGAACCCCCGGCTCGGGCACGACCCCGACGGTCGGCTCGCGCCCGAGGTCGTCGACGCGATGCAGACGGTCCGCCGGAAGAGCGCGGAGGCGGGGTTCTACGCGATGAACATGCCGGAGGAGTACGGCGGCGACGGCGTCGACAACGTGACCTGGTACCGCGCGAAGCGCCACGTCGCCAGCACGGGCGGCAGCCTGATCGAGTCCGTCCTCGCCGGACCCGAAGGCCCAAAGCCGCTGCTCCTGAACGCCGAGGGTGACCAGGTCGCGGAGTACCTCGAACCGATGATCCGCGCCGAGAAGAGCGCCGGGTTCGCCCAGACCGAGCCGGGTGCCGGTTCGGACTCGCCGAACATGCAGACCTCGGCCGAGCTGGAGGAGGGCACCGGGCCGGACGGCGAGGACGAGTGGATCATCAACGGGACGAAGCAGTGGATAACGAACGCGCCCTACGCGGACTTCCTACAGGTGTTCGCGCGCACGACCCCACAGGAGGAGGCCGGCCGCTACGGCGGCATCACCTGCTTTCTCGTCACGGCCGACGAGTACGAGGTCGGCAGCCTCAACAACGCCGTTGGCGCCGAGGGCCGACAGGCGGAGGTCCACCTCGACGACGTCCGCGTCGGCGAGGACCGCGTCCTCGGCGAGGTCGACCGGGCCTTCTACCAGGCCATGGACTTCCTCTCGCTGGGGCGGATGGAACTCGGCGCGGAGGCCGTCGGCCTCGGCGAGTTCCTCCTCGAACGCGCCGTCGAGTACGCCAACGGCCGCGAGGCGTTCGGGCGCTCCATCGGGAGCTTCCAGGGCATCTCGCACAAGATCGCCCGGGGTCGGGCGCGCAACTACGCCGCCGACGCCGCCGGCCTGAAACTCGCCTGGAAGATGGACGACGGCCAGGACGCCATCGAGGACTCCTCCGTGTTCAAGTACGTCGCCACGGACGCGCTGTGGGAGGTCGCCGACGACACCGTGCAGATCCACGGGGGCAACGGGCTCGCCGAGGACAACCCCTACATGGACCACCTCCACTACGCCCGCATCCTGCGCATCGTGGAGGGCACCGACGAGATACAGCTCAACACCATCGCGAAACAGCTGGGCGTCGAGTAGCCGAGCGGGGCCTACCGGCCCGCGGGTCGTCGCGCCGTCCCACGCTCGGGGACCCTCGTCCGTCCGGCGTGGACGTACGAGCGCGCGCCGACCAGCGTGACGACGAGGACGGTGAACAGCGCGAGGGTGCCGACGAGGACGTCGACGAGCATCATGGCGAAGCAGGCGAGCAGTACGGTGAGCGCGAGCCACGCCGCCAGCAGCGCGATGACGGTGTCGACTCGACGGAGCAGTTCGGGGCCGGTCACGTCTCCCTGGAGGACGCCCGAGACGATAAACGAGCGGCGCGGAGGGGCGCTACTGTGCGAGCCATCCGCCGTCGACGGGCAACGACTGGCCGGTGACGTAGCTCGACAGTACGTCCGGCGGGCTCCTCGTTGGGGGGAACTCTCGTCGCGGTCCGTCGCTCTTTCCCCGGTTCGGGGAACGGAGTCAGCTCTCGCCGGCGGCGCGCCCGTTTCCGGTGAGTTCCTCGAGGTCCACGCGCTCCTCGCCGGTCATGCCGGTCGTGACCACTAGCTGGAGGCCCTCCCGCACCGTGAGGTCGGTCGAGACGATGTCGGGTTCAGGGACCAGCGCGAGGAAGCCGCCCATCGGGTTGGGACTCATCGGGACGAACACGTTGAAACACCGCTCGCCGTCCACCCGGTCGGCGAGTTCGCGTTCCACCCGGTCGGGCGTGTCGTTGGTGACGAACCCGAGCGTGTAGCTCCCCTCGCGGGGCCACTCGACGATGACGGTGCGCTCGAACTGCCCCTCGCGGCCGACCAGCGCGTTCGAGGCCTGCCGGGCGCTCGAATAGACGGTGCGGACCACCGGGATGCGCTCCATCCCCTCGTCGAACTGCGTGAACGCCCCCCAGCCGATGCCCCGGCGGACGACGATCCCGAGGACCGTCACCAGCGCGAACAGGAGCGCGATGGCGAGCACCTGGAACAGCGGGTCGTCCCGGACGGCGAACCCGACGAACGGGCCGATGAGACCGAGAACGAGTCCATAGACGAACAGCGCCACCCAGACGGTGATGGCCAGCGGCGCGACGAGCACCAACCCCGTGAGGAACCCCTTGCGGACCGAGTCGACGGGCATGTCCCCCGCAGTCGCTGGACGTGTATAGGTACCACGCCACATTCATCGGGGCTGTCAGGTGTCGGCGGGAACAGTCACCCGCCCATCTCAGAGGTCCGCGACGGCCGCCTCCACCTCGTCGCGCGGCGCGGGCGATATCCAGTCGTCGGCGACCCAGCGGTAGGTGACGCGCATGTCGCCGTCCACGACGAACGTCGCCCGTTGGGGCGTGGTGACGTTCGCCATCCCATCGCGCTCCCGCCGGAGGCCGTAGGCGTCGGCGGCGACGCCGTCGGTGTCCGCGAACAGACGAAACGGACTGTCCAGGTGGCGCAGGAAGGCGTTCTGTGCGTACGGGCCGTCCCGGCTCACGCCGACGACGGGGACGCCGAACTCCTCCCACCCCGCTCTCTCGTACTGCTTCCACCAGTTCTCGGCGATTGCGGAGAAGGCGAACGCCGAGAAGACGAGCACCCCGCCCTCGTCGGCGACGTCCGAGAGGCACGTCGAGCGGAACGTCTCGCCGGTACACAGCAGCGTCTCGAAGTCGGGCGCGTCGTCGCCCTCCTGCGGTGGCATGGTCCCACCTCACACCCTCCCGGCAAAAGCGTGGCGCGGTTCGCCCCGCCCGCGGGGGTGGTGGGGTTTTTGTCGCTGGGCGCCCTCGCCCCTCGTATGTCGTTGACGCTCTACCGACTCGAGGGCTGTCCGTACTGTGAACTCGTCGTCGACAAACTGGAGGAACTCGACCTGGACTTCGAGAGCGTCTGGGTGGAGGGGCTCCACTCCAAGCGCGACGAGGTCAAGCGGGTCTCCGGCCAGCGCGGCGTCCCCGTCCTCGTCGACGATTCGCGAGGGCTGACGATGGCCGAGTCCGAACGCATCAACGAGTACCTCGACACCTCATACGGGGGCTGACGGTTCCGGCAGATATCGCTGTCATTCCGTTCCGAGTAACACAGGTATATATGTCGCTGTTGGTTACGTGGGCGTACATGCCTACGTGCCAAAACTGCGAGTCGTTCGTCACCGAGGCGTACGTCCGAGTGTTCGCGCCGGATGGGATGAGTTCCGTCCGTGTCTGTCCGCAGTGCGAGGACAAACTCCGCGACGGCGCGGAAATCAGGGAGGCACGCTCCTCCCGCGGTAACTGAGCCGAAACCGAAGACGAGCGAGCGCACGACCCGCCGCGCGGCGGGCCGGTCAGTCGTCGAGGCTGTGGGGGTCGAGTCCCGGGTCGTCGACGGCCGGCGCGCCGAGTGCGAGTACGATTCCCTGTCCGTCCTCACCCACGTAGCGATGGCCGTGGCCCGTCTCCGGCCCCGCGACGTAGAACGTCCCTGGCCCCGCCTCGACGAACTCCTCCTCGCCCGACTTCCCGAGTTTCAGCGAGAACTCCCCCTGCACGATGTAGTAGAGCTCCTCCTGCTCGCTGTGGGCGTGGTACTGGATCTCCTCTCCGGGGTCGAAGTACCAGAGCTTCACCTTCAGCTGTTCGGTGCCGAGCGCCTCGTCGACCGCGCGGATGTCGAGGTCCGGCGGTATCTCCTCGACCTCCGAGAGGTCCGTCAGCGTCACGTCGTCCGTGTGTACAACGTTGTACCCCATGGCAGTCGGACCCACGGAGCCCCCCGGTAAAACTCCTCGCCCGCGACGGGGTGGCCGACGCCGACCGGACTACGCGCCGCCGGGTACGAGGTCCGCCAGTCGCGGGAGCACCTCGGTCACGTCCGCCCGGAGGTCGTAGTCCGCCCGGTCCGTGAGGCCCGTCGCCTCCAGGTTCACCACCGCGAGGGTCGCGCCGCGGGTCGCCGCCTCGCGCGGGAGGCCCGCCGCCGGTTCGACCGTCAGCGAGGACCCCACCGCGAGGAACACGTCGCAGTTCCGGGCGAGCGAGTGCGCCCGGAGCCGGGCCTCCTCGGGCAGTTGCTCGCCGAACAGCACCACGTCGGGTTTCAGGAGGCCGCCGCAGTCCGCACAGCGCGGCGGGACCTCGCCGTCGCGGACCCGGTCGCGGACCCCTGGTGCCCCGACGCGGCGGCCACAGTCCGTACAGACCACGCGCCGGCCGTTCCCGTGGAGTTCGACGGCGTCCTCGTGACCCGCCGCCGCGTGCAGACCGTCGACGTTCTGCGTGACGAGGCCGGTGAGATGGCCCGCCTCGGCCAGGTCCGCCAGTGCGTCGTGGGCGGCGTTCGGTTCGACGTCCCGGTCGTACAGGTCCGCCGCGAGATCGAGGCGGTCGCGCCAGAACCCCTCGGGGTCGGAGCGGAACCGCGAGACGTGGAAGTCCGACATGTCGTAGCGGTTCCAGAGGCCGTCGGGTCCCCGGAAATCGGGGACGCCCGAGGCCGTCGAGACGCCCGCGCCGGTCAGCGCCACGACCCGGTCGGCGTCCTCGATGTCCCTCGCCAGCGCCCGAACCGCCGACTCGTCAGCGTCCATGTAGGCGACTCGTGCCGGAGCGACAAGAGGTGGCCGGTGTCCCGCTCTAGAACGTCGTCAGGTTCTCCATCGACTGGTCACCGACGTCCTCGAAGGCGTCGCGGGCGATGACGCGCTTGTGGACCTCGTCGGCGCC
>CAYYSW010000219.1:0-4805 GCA_964474395.1 uncultured Halobacteriales archaeon | reverse complement strand
TCGAACTCACGTAAAACGCTCACTTTCCGCTCCGGTTCGCTTGTGAGATGGCCCCCGAAACTCCGAGGTGTGGGTCGCCGGTACCGTTCGACGCGTGACGTGTGCCGCGTATGTCGCAGGGGCGGCCCGCGCACGAACCGACGGGAAGAACGGGCCGGCCGTCTCTCCCGGATACGTGACTTGCACAGGAAGCCACGATATGCATTGATTGATCGCTCCTGTCGCTTGACTCATGGGGACGCAGAACAAGGGAGAAGACGGGGTCCGGTCCGACGGCACGGAGTACACCACGGGACCGCAGGGTCACGAGCGCGCACTCGTCGTCTGTACCGACTGTGAACGGTGGCACAACGCTCGGAAGACGAACGACGGGACGTTCGTCCTGCAACAGGTTCCGGCGTGTCCGTGCGGAAACAACGACTTTCGGGAGGTCAGCGGCCTTCGGGGGGACTGATACGCGTCCGACCGACGGGTGCTCTGACCGGCCTCCCGATAACACAAGTACGCGTTCGAGCGTGATGCTGTAGGCTCATACGGTGGGACGGCGACACTACCAACCCCATGTCACGGAGGGGACGGAGTGGGCAGTTCTCGCTACGAGGGACGAACCCGCAGCCACGAGCGTCCGCTCGTGGTGTGTCCCGCGTACGAGGAGTACCACGAGAGGGAGAAAACGACCGACGGAACACTGCTCGGCCGGAACGCGACCCGTGCGTGTGGGCACGTTGAACGCCGGAGCGGTAGTGGCCGCGGACGACCGACCCGTGCTCCCGCCGTCCCGGTCGTCCGGTCCGGGGGGTCCCGTCGATGCCCCTGCGAGCGGTCCCCACGGACCGGAGCGGCCCCTCGACCCGTCGTTCCCGCCCGACCGGGGCCCCCTCCACCGTCCGGACCGATGATGGCGACGTTCTGGCTGCGACTGCCGACGCTGCTACAGGCGCTCCGAGCGATCCCCTCGACGCGGGTCGACGTAGAGGAGATGAACACGACACCCGGCGGGGACCACCTGCTGTTGGTCTGGGTGGAATCGGACGACTACGACGGCTTCGAGGCGGCGATGGCCGACGACCTCACAGTCGCGGCCTCGCGGTGCCTGATGACGTTCAGCGACCGGCGGCTGTATCAGGTCGAACACGTCGGACGGGAACACACCCATATCCAGCGTGTCCACGGGTCGCTCGTCGAACGGGGCGCGATAATCGAGCGCTGCATCGGTACGCACGAGGGGTGGACGGTGCGAATCGTCTTTCCCGACTACGACGCGCTTCGCCACTTCCGTGGCGTCTGTGAGGACTGTGAGGTCGGAATCACGCTCCTCGAGAAGTACGAACAGACCGACGGCTCACCGCTCCACGCGTTCGGCCTGTCCGAGAAACAACGGACGATCCTCCTGCTCGCCGCCGAGTCGGGCTACTTCGAGGTCCCCCGGGGGACGGACCTCAGCTCGATCGCCGACGAGCTTGCCATCTCCCACCAGGCGGCCTCCGAGCGCCTGCGTCGGGCCATCGCGGCCCTCGTCGACTCGCTTACGGCCGACCTCCGAGACGAGAGCTGAGCCGGACGCCCCCGTCGAGCACCGGCTACGTGGCGCGAGTCGGGGGGAGGCGGGAGGGAGTGAGCCAGTCGGTCCGCTGTCCGAGGGACACGCCCGCCGTCGGGCGGTGAGATCGAGCCACCGCGGTGTGAGCTGACGAGTAGATGCGCTGGGGGAGAGGGGACGACCGGGCCCCCAGCCCCCAGCGGTCTCTGAGAGGTGGCGGGAATGTACCACGATACTCCCCCGCACACGCCGTCGCAGTTGTTCCTGGGAACCGAAGGGATAGTTGTGAACAGGGAACACGAAACCAGCCGTCCACACGGCGGTCTGATATCGGATACGGGGCCAGTCCCAGGCGCGGACGGGAGGGGGTGGAGCGACCAGTCACCGTACGGCCACGGCCCGCACCGACGTGCGCCTCCCCGCGCGCCTGCTGATGGCACGCCCCGTCCTCGAGTCGTGGCAGTCAGCTGCAAGCCGCTTCCAGATACGGAGTGGTGGCGTACTGGGGAGAGCGACCGACATGGTACATCGAGAGACGGCCGGACGGTGCAAGGTAACGGACCGGGACATCGGGAACCCCGTGCTGACGTGTTTCGGACAGCGGGTCGGCCAGGTCGAGAGCGTCAGCGAGCAGGGGGCGTTCACGCTCACGGTTACCTCGGAGACCGCTCCGCACTTCCGTCTCTTCGACGGCAGTTCCGAGGGGTTCGTGATGACGCTCTCCCCGGAGACAGTCGGACTCGTCACGCCGGACAGCGTCTGGCTGCGGATCTAGCGGGGGGCGGCGCTCGGGACGTGCGCGTACGTTCTCAGCGGGCGATGCCGCTACCGTATTGCTCCGGCGGGTCTTCGACTCCGGCCACGGGCGGTGTTCGTCGGGGCCACCCTCACAGTCGTATCCTCTCTGCCGTCCCGTTCGCCGCCGAACGGCACTACGTGACCCTCACGGCAGCCCCGGCGTCGTCGGGCATCTGTACGTGAGCCAGTCAGCACTCGCGTGGCCTCCCGTGACACCGTCCGTTCGGTCAGCCCTCGCACCGCCGGAAAGCCCCTCTCTACGGCGGTCCGAACTATCGCCCGTCCCTTCCCGGCGCCTGTGGGCTCCGAGTTCCCCTCTGAAACAACAGGAATCCGCTACGGTGTCGGGTCGGACCATTCCCGACACCCTGAATGTGCTATCGGGAGACGGACGACACGTTCAACTTCATTGTATGTAATTGTCTAGCATGGGAGAGCTACATCGACGGATTGCCGTGGCGCAACGGGAGGACGGACAGCACGTGGAGCGCGATGCGGAGCCCGACGTGACCGGGAAAGCCGAACGACTGACGCTCTGATAGGTTCGCACCCGGTCCGCTTTACCGTCGGTCTCGCCACGCGAATGGGGAAGGCCTGTCGCGTCACTCGAATCCGAGCCCCGAGTCCACCGCGGACGGGGCCGTGATACCACCGAGTTCCTCGACCAGGTCCTCGTAGAACTCCCGCATCTCCGAGGTCACGGACGGCGTGGCCCTCCCGAGCGCCCGCTCGAAGTGGTCCCTGGTGAGCACTACGCCCGCTGCGAGGGCGGCGATCTCCTCCTCGGAGACGCCCCCTCGGGATTCGATCGTCGTCACCGCCTCGTCCATCGCGAGCAGGCTCGCCTCGCGGACGACCGCCTCGATGTCCCCGCCCGTGTAGCCGTCGGTCTCCGCGGCCAGGTCGTCCAGGTCGACGTCGTCACCGAGCGGCACGCCTCGCGTGTGGACGCCGAAGATCGCCCGTCGAGCGTCCTCGTCCGGGGAGGGGACGTAGATGACCTTGTCCAACCTGCCGGGCCGCAGCAGCGCACGGTCGATGATGTCGGGGCGGTTCGTCGCCCCGAGGACGAACACGTTCCGGAGTTCCTCGACGCCGTCCAGTTCGGTGAGCAACTGGGAGACCACCCGTTCGGTGACGTGCGAGTCGAACGATCCCCCACGCTCGGGGGCGAGTGCGTCTATCTCATCGAAGAAGACGATCGTCGGGGCGTTCTGGCGCGCGCGGTGGAACACCTCCCGGACCGCCCGTTCGGACTCGCCGACGAACTTGTCGAGGAGTTCCGGCCCCTTCACCGAGATGAAGTTGACCTGACTGGCGTTGGCGGCCGCCCGAGCGAGGAGCGTCTTGCCGGTCCCGGGCGGTCCGTACAGCAGAATCCCCTTCGGGGCGTGCGTGTGGAGCTGTTCGAACAGGACCGGGTATCTGAGCGGCCACTCGACGGCGCGAACCAACTCGCGTTTGACCGCCTCCAGCCCGCCGACGTCGTCGTAGGTCACCTTCGGTATCTCGACGAACACCTCCCGCATCGCGCTCGGTTCGACGTTCCCCAGCGCCTCCTCGAAATCCGACTGCGTGACGGAGATCCGCTCGAGGACCTCCGGCGGAACGACCTCGACATCGAGGTCGATCTCGTCTCGAACGCGGCGGATGGCGTGCATCGCGGCTTCCTTCGCGACCGATTCGAGGTCCGACCCGACGAACCCGTGGGTCACGTCCGCGAGGTCCTCCAGGTCCACGTCGTCGCTCAACGGCATCCCCTTCGCGTGAATCTGCAGGATCTCCAGTCGCCCGTCGCGCGAGGGTACGCCGATCTCGATCTCGCGGTCGAAGCGGCCGCCGCGGCGGAGCGCGGGGTCGATCGCATCGGGACGGTTGGTCGCGGCGATGACGATGACGTCGCCGCGCTCCTCGAGGCCGTCCATCAGGCTGAGCAACTGGGCGACGACGCGCCGTTCGACGTCGCCGGTCACCTCGTCGCGATTCGGGGCAATTGAGTCGATCTCGTCGATGAAGACGATCGCCGGCGTCTCCTCGCTGGCCTCGTCGAACACCTCCCGGAGGTGCTGTTCGCTCTCCCCGTAGTACTTCGACATGATCTCCGGCCCGGAGATCGAGTGGAAGTTCGCGTTGACCTCGTTGGCGACGGCCTTCGCGATGAGCGTCTTGCCCGTTCCCGGCGGCCCGTGGAGCAACACGCCCTTCGGCGGCGCGATACCGAGGCGGCGGAACAGTTCGGGATGTCTGAGCGGAAGCTCGATCATCTCCCGGATCTGGTCGAGTTCCCGACCGAGGCCGCCGACGTCGTCGTAGGTGATCTCGGGGAGGTCGGTCCGTTCGCCCTTCAGGTCCTCCTCGGTGATCGGGGCCTCCCGGATCGACAGTCGGGTTCGCTCGGTCACGATGACGGGACCCGACGGGGCCGTCTTGGTCACGAGAAACACGAACGACTGGCCGATCAGCCGCA
>CAYYSW010000218.1:0-4824 GCA_964474395.1 uncultured Halobacteriales archaeon | reverse complement strand
CGGCGGGGCGGTCCCCGCGGGAGGCGTCCTCGAAGACGTCCTCGGCGGCGATGACCTCCTCCAGGTCGCCGTCGAACTCGCCGCGTTTGATGGCCAGCGCCGCGTCGGGGTCGACGAGCACCTCGAACCGGGCACCGTGGGATTCGAGCCGCGCCGTCACCGCCTCGTCGAGCGAAATCATATGGCTGCACCTACCTCACGGTGCCTAATGGGTGTTTCCTCGGAAGGGAGAACTCGCCGCCGACCCGCGAGGGCCGTCCGGCGGGGGGTCGGCGTGTCGGTTACTCCTCTGTACCGGTGTCGTCGGTCTCCCCTGCGTCCTCGTCCGCCAGCAGGTCGTGTTCGGCGAGGTGGGACTCCACCTCGTCCTCGGGGAGTTCGCGGTACTGTTCGGACTCGACGTCCACGGTGGCGACGCCGATTCCCTCGGGGCGCAGGCCCTCGTCGTTGACGGAGGCCAGCGCGGAGAGCGCGAGGCCGACGCCCGCCTCGAGGTCCATCTCCTCGGTGTAGTGCTCCTTGAGGTAGTCCTCTATCTCCGAGCGGTTGCCGCCGACTGCGAGCGCCTTCCACTCGTAGGGGGTCCCGGAGGGGTCCGTCTCGTAGAGGCGGGGTTCGCCGTCCTCGATGCCACCGATGATGAGGGCGACGCCGAAGGGACGGGCGCCCCCGACCTGCGTGTACTGCTGGATGTTGTCGACGACCATCTTCGTCAGCGCCTCGACGCCGATGGGTTCGCCGTATCTGAGCCGGTTGACCTGCGCCTGCCGCCGGGCGTAGTCGATGAGCTGCCGGGCGTCGGCGACGTGGCCGGCGCTGGCGATGCCGATGTGGTCGTCGGCCTTGTGGAGCTTCTCGACGCTCGTCCCCTCGAGGAGCGGCGAGCGGATGCGCTTGTCAACGACGAGGACGACCCCGTCGCTCGTTCGGACGCCGATGCTTGCGGTCCCGCGCTTGACGGCCTCGCGGGCGTACTCGACCTGGTAGAGCCTGCCGTCCGGGGAGAAGATGGTTATCCCGCGGTCGTAGGCCTGCTGTTGGTTCTGACCCTGCATTGTATTCAATCGTAGTCGTAGTCGGTCGCCCCCAGGAAGCCGTCGTCGGTCCGGACGTCCACGCGCGTCCCGTGGACGACGGCGGGCCGGTCGGCGTTTCCCAGCGCGACTGTCTTCTCGTCTGCTGGTTCCAGCGGGCGTCGTATATACCTTTCTTCGCACGCTCGGACCGTCCCCGCGACGCCGCGGACGGTGACGCGCACGGGGTCCCCGCCGACCGAGTCGAGGCAGGCCAGCGCCGCCCGCGCCCGTTCGACCTCCCCCCGGCGGACCCGGACGACACACTCCCCCCGCCCGTCGCGGAACCCGAAACCGTACACCGAACAGTCGATGTCGGCGCTGCCGGGGTCCCCGAGGAAGTTCGCCGCGGCGTACCAGAGGTCCCGCTGGAAGGACCCCCGGTCGACGTCGGCGTCCGGCCACGACTCGATGCCCACCCCGAGGTAGCGCCAGCGCGGCCGGAGGTACTTCGGGAGATGCTTCATGGGCTGTGCGGGAGGTTGTGCGGGCCCGTTCCTGTCTGTTCCGGTCGGCGACCGAGGATACTCCTCGGGCGGTGACAGCACGGGACAGCCATATCCCCTCCCGTAGCGCTAGCTCCACCGATAGAGATGGGTACCGACAGCGCACACGGCCTGCTGGAGCGGGACGACCTGCCCAGCGAGGCTACGATACGGGTCCTCCACGTCGACGACGACCCGGACCTCCTCGACGTCACCCGGTCGTGGCTCGAACACGAGGACGAGCGGATATCGGTGGCGTCGGTGGCGGACGCGGCCGAGGCACTCGACGTCCTCGCGTCGGAGCGGGTCGACTGTGTGGTCAGCGACTACGCGATGCCGCGGATGGACGGACTCGCCTTCCTGCAGGCCGTCAGGGAGCTCGACGAACACCTCCCGTTCGTCCTGTTCACCGGCAAGGGGACCGAGGAGGTGGCCGCCGAGGCCATCTCCTCGGGGGCGACCGACTACCTCCGGAAGGGGTCGGCGGACACCTACACGGTCCTCGCCAACCGCGTCGTCAACTACGTCGAGAAGTTGCGCGCCGAACAGGAGGTCGAGCGCCGCCTGCAGGCACTCGAAACCGCCCGCGAGGGCATCAGCATCCTCGACGAGGACGACCGCTTCGTCTACGTCAACGAGGCCTACGCCGCTCTCTACGGCTACGGCGTCGAGGACCTCGTCGGCGAGCACTGGGAGGTGCTCTACCCCGAGGAGGACGTCCAGCGCGTCTACGACGAGATACTCCCCGCGATACCCGAGCGGGGCCGCTGGAGCGGCGAGACGGTACAGCGCAGGAAGGACGGAACCCTCCTCCTGACGAGCCACGCGCTGTCGTACACCGACTCCGGGGAGATGGTCTGTGTCGTCCGCGACCTCACCGGCGAACGGGAGACCGAGCGCCTGCTCGACGAGGAACGGCGGCGCTTCGACGGCCTCGTGGAGGCCGTCGCCGAGTACGCCATCTTCGGGCTCGACGCCGAGGGTCGGGTCACGACGTGGAACACCGGCGCCGAACGCATCATGGGCTACCACGACCCGGAGGTCCTCGGAACGCGCTGGGCGGCGTTGTACACCGAGGAGGACGCCGCGGCGGGCGTGCCCGCCGCCCACCTCCACCGGGCGCGCGCCGAGGGGTCCGTCCACGGGGAGGGCTGGCGCGTCCGGAGGGACGGGTCGCGCTTCTGGGCCGAGACGACGCTCACCGCGGTCGACGACGGGACCGCCGAGGCCTTCCTCTGTGTCATGCGCGACGACACCGACCGGCTGTACCACGAACGCCAGCTCGGTCGGCGCATCGAACACCTGGACCAGTTCGCGAGCGTCCTCTCGCACGATCTGCGGACCCCGCTGGCGACGGCGCAGGCCAGCCTCGACCTCGCACGCCGGTCCCCCGCGGACGCCGGGCCCCACCTCGACCGGCTGGAGCGGGCGCTGGACCGCATCGACGACCTCGTCGCGTCGTTGCTCTCGCTGGCTCGCGAGGGGACGACGGTCCGCGAACCGGTACTCGTGGCTCTCGCGGACGCGGCCGACCGCGCGTGGGACGCCGTGGACGCGCCCGACGCCCGACTGGTCGTCGGGGACGGCCTCGGCATCGGCACCGTCGAGGGGGACCCCGAGCGGGTGCGGACGCTGTTCGAGAACCTGTTCGCCAACGCCGTCGAACACGGCGGGCCGGACGTGACGGTCCGGGTCGGCCCGCTCGACGGCGGGTCGGGGTTCTACGTCGAGGACGACGGTCCCGGCATCCCCGAGGCCGACCGCGAGCGCGTCCTCGAACACGGCGTCTCGACCGTCGAGGGCCGGACCGGGTTCGGCCTCAGCATCGTCCAGCGCATCGCCGAGGCCCACGGCTGGACGACGAGCGTCGGCGAGGGAAGCGAGGGGGGCGCCCGCTTCGAGTTCGGCCCGCGGCGGCTCCTCGCCCTCGCCCCCGAGTGAGCGGCGCTCGTCCCTACTCCTCGCCGCGGCGCCCGCCGCGTTCTGCGACGAGGACGCCCACCTGTTCGTGGACCTGTTCGACGGCGACCAGCGCGAAGCCGGCGTCGGTGAGCGCGTCGGCGAGCGTCCCGACCGTCGCGGGGTCGTCCACCTCCGGCGAGTAGAACGGCTCCTCGGGGTCGGGCGCGCCGAAGAACATCACGTCGCCGAGGACGAACCGGCGCGGCCCGAGGTCCGCGATGGCGTGGATGGCCTCGCGCTTCTCCTCGTCCGAGAGGTGGTGCATGGCGAAGTTCGAGACGACGACGTCCACCTCGCCGTCGTAGTCGGGGTCGCGGAACTCCCCGTAGCCGAACTCGACGTTGTCGAGGCCCTCCGCTCGGGCTTTCTCGCGGGCCCGCTCCATCATCCCCTCGCTGATGTCGCGGCCGACGACCCGTTTCGCCTTCCCGGCGAGCGCGAGGGCGATGGCGCCGGTCCCACAGCCCAGGTCGAGGACCACGTCCTCCGGGCCGGGGTCGGCGTGGTCGATGACCAGCGAGGCGCAGGCGCGGTACTCGTCGCTCTGGTTTTGCTCGTCGTCGTAGTCGGCGGCGTGGTTGTCGAAGCGCGAGGCGTGTTCCTCAATGGTCTTCTTCATACCTCCCTCTACGGACGCCGGGTTCAATGAAGGAATCGGCGTGTCGCTCCCGGTTGCGCTCGGCGAGGTGCCCCCACTCCTCGAGGCCGGCGCGCACCTGCTCGCGGGAGAACCCGACGGCCTCGCCGACGGCCAGCAGTTCGCGGGGCGCCCGGAACTGGAGGTGGTTCCGCGCACCGGCGCTGACGACGAAGGGGGCGTCGCAGGCGACGACGATCTCCCTGAGCTTGCGGAGGCCGCGCAACGCCTGCACCCGCGTCCCGCCGGTCGTCCGCAACACCGGCCCGAGGTCGAACTCCAGTCGGACGCCGTTGTCGGCGGCGGCGTTCGCGAGGACGTGGTTCACGTCCCCGTCGGCCATCGGCCGGGCGAGGACGTCCACGCGGGGGTCCTCGCAGGCCAGCCGGTTGTGCTCGCCGCCGCGGACGCAGACGACGGTCCGGCGGTCGCGCTCGGTCCCGATGGCGCTCGCGACCCGCCCGCGGTCGTCGTGGCGTATCTCGACGCCCTCGACGACGTCGATGCCGAAGCGCCGGCCGACGGCCTCGGGGTCGTACCCGGCCGTCCCCTCCCCGGAACTCCCCTCGCCCGTCGGTGTGCGGACGACGAGGCCGTCGTAACCCTGTTCGGCGGCGGTCAGCGCCAGTCGGGCGACGGTGCTCTCGCCGTCGGGATGGGCGTAGCC
>CAYYSW010000217.1:0-4838 GCA_964474395.1 uncultured Halobacteriales archaeon | reverse complement strand
GTGCGGGTCACCAGCTCGGCGAGACCGTGACCGGGCGCGTGTTCGCACTCGACCGGGACGAACTCGTCGAGTGTGCCGTGATGCTGAAGAAGGCCGAGGAGGGGTTCGTCGACCGGGTGTTCGTTCCCGAGAACGCACAGGACGTCGCCGCCCAGCAGGTGTACGGGATGGCCATCAACCGGGTGCGTCCCGAGTCGGAGGTCAAGCGGGTTCTCGAGCGGGCCTACCCCTACCGCGCCTACGGCGAGGAGGAGTGGGAGTCGCTCATGCGGTACCTGACGGCGGACTACGACGGGATGGAGGACCGCAACGTCTACGCGAAGGTCTGGCGCGACGAGAACGACCCGCCCGACGGCGAATACCACTACCCGGAGTTCCCGGTGGGCGAACCCCTCCTCGGTAAGCGGGGGCGCCTCGCGCGGGTCATCTACATGACGAACATCGGCACCATCCCCGACTCGTTCACCTGCGACGTGAAGACCCGCGGCTCCGGCGAGTGGGTCGGCCAGCTCGACGAGGCGTACCTCGACACGCTGGAGGAGGGCGACGTGTTCGTCCTCGGCGGGTCGAACTACGAGTACCGCTACCGCCGCGGGTCGAAGGTGTACGTCGACCCGACGGGCTCGCGCCCCACGGTCCCCTCGTGGTTCTCCGAGCGCCTGCCGCTGTCCTACGACCTCGGCCACGAGATACTGGCCTTCCAGCGCGACCTGCTGGACAGGCTCGAGGGTGGGGGGACGCCCGCCGTCCGGGAGTGGCTCCGGGGGTTCCCGCTCGACGAGAACAGCGTCCGGGCGCTGACCCGCCTGTACGACCAGCAGGTCCGCTACGCCGGGGCCGACAGCGTCTCGACGGACGCCCGCCTCGCCGTCGAGGTGGAACTCGACCAGACCGAGTACCGCCGGCACTACTACGTCCACTCGAACTACGGCCGACGGTTCAACGACGGCTTCTCCCGGCTCCTCGCGTACCGCTGTGCGCAGGCCGCGAACGCGAACGTGCAGGTGGCCGTCGCGGACCACGGCTTCACCCTCTCGATGCCGCTCAACCGGAAGGTGGACGTCGAGGGGCTGATTCACGACGTCGATCCCGCCGAGGTCCGCGCGGACCTCAGAGCCAGTCTGCAGGGGTCGGACCTCCTCAAGCGGTACTTCCGCATCAACGCGACGCGCTCGCTGATGATACTGAAACGGTACAAGGGCTACGAGAAGACCGCCGCCCAGCAGCAGGTCTCGAGCGAGATGCTCCTGAGCTTCGCCGACGACCTCCCAGGGTTCGCGGTGATAGAGGAGACCTACCGCGAGATACTGGAGGACAAGCTCAACGTAGCCGGCATCGAGTCGGTCCTCGGGTCGCTCCGGGCGGGGGAGGTCGAACTCGCCGTCAGACAGGTGGACTCGCCGACGCCGCGGGCGTTCGGCCTCGCCACCCTGATGGCCTCCGACGTGGTGCTGGCGGAGGACGAGGACGCCGTCCTCAGGGAGTTCCACGAGCGGGTCCTCCGGGAGATCGGCGAGGAGGGGCGCGTCGAGCCCACGCGTACCGGCTAGCCTCGATTGGTGAGACGAGCTTTTATCCTTCGGCGGTCTGTCTCCCCCGATGACAGACGCCGACGACCTCGAAGCGGTCGCCTTCCTCGCCGGGTCACCGGCCCGGGTCCGCATCCTGCGGACGCTCCGCTCCGAGGGGCCCACGTCGCGAGACGAGTTCCGGGCCGTCCTCGACGCGGCCCGGACGACCGTCGGACGGAACCTCGATGCCCTCGTCGAGCGGGGTTGGATAGCGCAGACGGGCTGCCGGTACGAACTCACACCCTGCGGCCGACTGGTGCTCGACGGTTTCGAGGAGGCCCGGGGGGCGGTCCGGGCGGCGGACCGCCTCGGCCCGTTCGTCCGCTGGGTGGACGACGGCGCCCTCGACGTCGACCTGCGGGCGCTCGCGGACGCGTCGGTCGTCACCGGCGACCAGACCGACCCCTTCGCGATGGTGAACGCCCACGTCCGGCGGCTCCGCGAGACCGAGCGGTTCCGCGGGTGTCTCCCGGTCGTCGGCCTGCACGCCTTCGAGACGGTCCACGACCGGGTCATCGAGGACGGGGCGGTCCACGAACTCGTCGTGACGCCGGGCGTCGCCGCCACGCTCCAGGAGTCGGAGGCGTACGCCGACCTCTACAGCGCGCTCGCGGCGTGCCCGCGGTTCAGTGCCTACCGGTACGACGGCGACATCCCCTTCTACGTCGGGCTGCTCGACGGTACGGTTCAGGTCGGCGTGGACGACGACGGCGACCCGCAGGCGTTGCTCGAATCGACCGACCCCCGGGTCCTGGAGTGGGCCGAGCGGACCTACCGGCACTACCGCGAGGCGGCGGTCCCGCTCGGCTGACCGGCGCCCGTGCACGGCGTGCACACTGTGTGGGGGGCACACTTATAGCCCTCCGACACGCCCGCTCGCTATGACCGCGGAAGACGGGCACGGCGCCCGGACGACGCGGCGGAGCGGAACTGAACCGACTGGTTGCGGGGGGTTGAGCCACCGACGGGCTGTCAGAGGCACCGTGTCAGGAAGGGGCTCCAGCAACCATGGCATACAGCGACGGACTCAGGCAACTCGCGGCGGTGGTGGAAGCGCTCGAAGACAGCGGCGCGAGCATCGTCTCGGCCCGCCCGGAGCGTGGCGAGGCGGCCTCCAGCGGGGACGCCGACGCGTTCCGCGTCCACCTCTGCGTGGACCTCCCGCTCGACGACCCCCTCTCGGGCGTCGACCCCATCGACGGGACGGTCCGCGGCAGCGATCGGGCGACGGACTCGACCGGCGGGACGGACGCCGACGAGGAGGCGATGGGCACGGCGCCCACGAACGGAACACCGTCCGGAACCACGTCGGGGGCGGGCGGGGTGGACGACGGAGCGGACGGCCGAGAGACCGCGACCGACGGGACGCCCCCCGGCGGGGACAGTTCGACTCCGGGGACGGGTGTGGAGACGACCGCGGAGACGGACGCTGACGCGACCCGTGGGGTCGCCGTCGGCGGGGCAACCGGCCCCGAGGGGGGCGTTGACTGCCGGCACGCCGAGTGCGACCGGGTCTTCGACAGCGAACACGGCATGAAGATACACTTCACGAAGATACACGGGACCGACGACCCCGACGGAACGGCGCCGTACCGCGACCCCGACCGCCTCCGGGCGGCCTACGAGGCGACGGGGAGCTTCGCGGCGATGCGCGACGAACTCGGCGTCGACGTCTCCCCGGAGACCGTCAGGCGGTACGCGGTCCAGTACGGCATCCACGAGCGGGGCACGGCGACGGTGGACGGGTCGGAGCCGACACCGCCCGCGCCCGACGCCACGGACGCGACGAGCCTCCTGCCGGCGGTCCGCCCGACGTCCGACCCCGAGGGGACGACCCACGATGACGGGACCGACGACGGGGACGACGGCGAAACCGACGCAGGGGAGTCGGCCGGCGACCCGGACGACGACGGGTCGCCGGCGGTCGACGTCGCGCTCCCCGGCGACCTGACCCTCGCCGACCTGAAGGCGACGGTCCGCACGTCCGATACGCTCTATCAGGCCTCGCGTGCGCTCGACCTCGATCGGGACCGGACCGCGGACCTGCTCGGCGACCTGAACCTCCTCGACCTGGTCCACGGCCGGGTGGCGACGAAGGGCGAACGCGACGAACTGAAAGCCGACATCGACGCCCGCCTCCGGGAGGGACGCGTCGGGCCGTCGGTCTCCTCGTAGGCCGCCGACCGCGCCGGAACACGGGGAGTTATGCCGGCGCGACCGTCCACCTGTAGTCGATGGCGGTGGAACCACCCGACGTGACCGAGATATCGCCCCTCGCGTGGCGATTGCTCCGCGTAGCGGCGGGATACGAACAGCGGGGCGTCGAACGGGAACTCGACGGCATCCTTCAGGCACACGTCTCGATGCTGGAGAGCGGTACCCGGGGGCTCTCGCGTGACCGACGTCGGACGCTGTACCGCCTCTACGCGGCGGCCCTCGACGACGAACAGGTCGATGCGCTCGTCGAGTTCTTCTGACCGCGGCGACGGGATGTGGTAACGCGGATACTGCTCGTTCGAAAGGGTTAATCCCGACATCCACATGGAGAGCCTGTATCAATGATACAGTTCCGACCATCCGGTCCCCGCGGGCGAATCGTGGTGTTCGCCCTCGCCCTCGTCGGTGCGGGCGTCATCACCGCCCTGCCGACGCCCGAGGGGTTGAGCCTGCGCGGGCAGTACGCGCTCGCGACGATGTACTTCGCGGCCCTCCTGTGGATAACGGGGGCGCTCCCGCTCGCCGTGACGGCGCTCTCGATACCCGTGTTGCTCACGGCGTTCGGGGTGTACGCGGACCTCGACGAGGCGCTCGTCGGGTTCGCCGACCACCTCATCTTCCTGTTCGTCGCGGGGTTCATGCTGGCGAACGCGCTCCAGAAGTACGACATCGACCGCCGCATCGCGCTGTGGCTCATGTCGACGATGGGGTCCTCGCCCCGGCGTCTCGTCGCCGCGGTGATGCTCGCCACCGCCTTCCTCTCGATGTGGGTGTCGAACACAGCGACGGCGGCCATGATGACGCCCATCGCGCTCGGCGTCCTCGCGCAGGTCGTCGGCCGCGAGGGGCTCGAAGCCGCGAGCGGCGAGTCGACCTCCGACGTCCCGGGGACCGACACCGCCGCCGACGGCGGCACCGTCCTGTCGGGGGGTACCGCCGGCGTCGCCTCGAAGGACTCCTTCACCAATATCCAGGTGTCGATGCTGCTCGGGACGGCCTACGCCGCGAGCGTCGGCGGGGTCGGAACGCTCATCGGAACGCCGCCGAACG
>CAYYSW010000216.1:3021-4862 GCA_964474395.1 uncultured Halobacteriales archaeon | reverse complement strand
TGTTGTCGAGGGCGAGCAGGATGGTCTCGGGGTCGTTCTCGGCCTCCGCGATGCGAACGACGCTCAGCTCCGGGGGGAAGTCCTTCCGGCTCTTGCTGCTGAGCTTGTCGTAGAACCCCTGGTAGTCGAGCTGTTCGACGACGGTGAGGTCCGACCACTCCTGGGCGTCGTCGAGGTCCGACTGGAGCCCCTCGGTGGCCTCGAGGAGCGCCGCGATGGTCTCTGCGTCCTCGTCGGCGTCGTAGCCCGCCTCCTCGATGGTCTCGGCGGTGTCCTCCAGCGCGGCGGCGTGGTCCTCCAGGTCCTCGGGGGTGTCGCCGTCGAAGCTGACGTCGGCGTCGATGGTCTCGTCGACGGTCCCGAGGAAGTCCCCGACCGCGACGCGGACCTCGTCCTCGCCGGTGTCGGTCCAGCGAGTGTCACGGACCGTCCCGGCCGCCGTCCGGACCTCCTCGGCGACGTCCTCGGCGTAGGGGCCGCGCTGGTCCTCGATGGTCGCGCGGACCTCCTCGATGCGGTCCTCCAGGTCGCCCCTGGGGTCCTCCTCGTCGTCCTCGTCGGTCTCCGGGAGGGTCTCGACGCGGCGCTCGATGTCGTCGACCTGCGACTCGACGGAATCGAGGTCGTCCTCGGTCTCGGCGTCCTCCAGTTCGGCCTCGACCTCGTCGAGTTGCGAGTCGAGTTCCTCGGGGGAGGCCGCCGGCTCCGTGGTCTCCGCCTCGCCCGGCTCGTCCGCCTCGTCTTCCTCTTCGTCCCCTTCGTCCTCGGACGCGGATTCGTCTTCGGCGTCGGCGTCATCCGCGTCGGCCTCGGCTTCCGACTCCTCGGTGTCCTCGGGGGCGTCGGCGTCGGCCGCTTCCGCCTCGACGTCCTCGGACTCCTCGCCTTCCGTCTCGGTCTGCTCCGTCGATTCGGCGGACTCGGCGTCCTCCGGTGTGTTGTCCCCGGCGTCCTCGGGGGCGTTGGCTTCGTCATCCCCGTTGCTCATGTCACAGACTCCGGCAGTCCGAGTCAAGAGCGTTTCCTTTCGGGTGCCCGTCTCTCCTTCCTCCCGGCCGGCGTGCGGTCGGGGGCGCCCGACCCGTCGGTGGCTCCCTCGGACGCCCCGCCGTCGCCCGTCGGGACGTCCCGCCAGTAGAACCACGGGCCGAGCAGCAGGTAGCCCAGCGCCCCCGCGAGCAGCAGCCGGGGGAACAGCCGCGAGAGGACCGCCGGAACGGCGACCGCGAGCACCTGCACCGCGCCCATGACGACGGCGTCGCGGGCGTAGAGGTCGGGGTACCGGACGCTCGTCACCATCAGGTAGGCGAACAGGGCCGTCAGTACGAGCAACGCCGTGGGGTCGTCGAGTCCCGCGAGGTAGAGCGCCGCGAGCACCGTCCCCGCGAGCGTCGTCGGCACGCCGACCGTGACCGGCCCCGACGGGTCGTGAACGGTGTACATGCCGAGGCGGACGACGCCCATCACGACGAACAGCGCCGCCACCGCGACCGCCCCGGCGAAGGCCGGCGACGTCCCGCCCCACGCCCCGTGAACGACGCCGACGACGAACAGCGCCGGCGCGACACAGAAGGAGACGACGTCCGCGAGCGCGTCGAGGTGGGGCCCGATATCCGTGCTACCCGCCTTCCGCGCGATGACCCCGTCCAGCCCGTCGGCGACCGCCGCGAGGAGGACGAGGCGGGCAGCGAGTCCCGGGTCGACGATGGCGACGGCGGCCGCAGCGAACCCGAGGGCGGCGCTCGTCATGCTCACCGCGTCGGCCGGGCCGAGCCGCCCGACGAACCGGGGTATCATGTGCCGGGAGTGGGACGACGGCGGGTTAGGTCGTTTCGGTTCGG
>CAYYSW010000216.1:0-2921 GCA_964474395.1 uncultured Halobacteriales archaeon | reverse complement strand
CTAGCCACGACCATGAAGCGGCGCACGTTCCTCGCGACGGCCGCCGGCCTCCCGACCGTCTCGCTCGCCGGGTGTATCGGCAGCGGTCTCTCGCGGAGCCAGTACGACGTCGGGATGCAGACCAACGCCTTCCGCCCGGCGGACTACACGACGAGCGTCGGCGAGACGGTGGTCTGGGGCAACAGCGGGTCGCGCCCGCACTCGGTGACGGCCTTCGACGACGGCGTCCCCGAGGGCGGCGAGTACTTCGCCTCCGGCGGGTTCGACAGCCAGGACGCGGCCGAGGCTGGGTGGCGGAACGGCGAGGGCGTCATCGCGCCCGGCGAGACGTACGAACACGTCTTCGAGACCGCGGGCACGTTCAACTACTACTGCATCCCGCACCTGCGCGGGGGGATGGTCGGTCGGGTCATCGTCGAGGAGTAACGCCCCCTCTCCGGGTCGACTCCACGCACGGCCGCGGGTGTCGCCACTCGCGGTCGGCGTCGGCGAAGAAAGCGAGTGCGTATCGTGTGGTACGAACGCGCCGGCTCAGGCCTCGACGTCTTCCTCGTCGACGTCGACGCTGGTCGCCTCCTCCTCGGCGACCTCGTCGGGGCGGGCTTCGAGGGTGAGCTTCTGGATCTCGACGCGACGCAGCGGGTAGATGGTCTTGGCCTCGCCGTAGATGGCCGAGGACAGCCGACCCTCGACGACGCTGTCGACGAGGTCGGCGAAGGTCCGCTCCTCCGCGGCCTCCTCGACGATCTCGGTCATCCGCTTGCGGATGGCGCGCTCCTGGCTGTGGTCGGCCTTCTTCGTCGTGAAGGCGACGGGCTGGACCTGCACGCGGTAGTCGTCGGTCGTGAGGACCGTGACGAACGACTCGACCTTCGAGGAGCCGCGGCGGACGAGGCTCCGGAGGTAATCGCGCGTCAGGGCGTGCTCGATGAACTCGGTGTACGCCGAGTCCGAGCCCACGTCGTTGATCTTGAACGTGAGCTTCGTGCTGTTCTCGCCGGCGTCGTCTTTCAGTTCGCCGAGCGTCGTTTCGATGGTGCGGCCGTAGATCTGTTCGGGGTCGTTGGCCGTGGTCTCACCGAGTTCGGCCCGGTCGAACTGCTCGGGCGCGAGCACGGTGTACCAGCGTTTCTCCTGCTTTCGTCGTGAGACTGAACGTTCACTCATGATTGATGTCTGGGTCGGTCAACTGCTGTGCTACCTGGAGGTTCGTGACGTAGTCGTCGGCCGTCGAGCGCAGGCCGCCGGTCGTCTCGCGTGCGACGACCATCGTGACGGTCTCGCCCTCGACTGTGAGGCGCATCTGGTCGGTGTTGTCCGGTGCGAGCGAGGCGGCGACCGCACGGGCGGTCTCCGGGTCCCCGAACGACGTCCGGACGGTCGCCCGACGCTCGCCCTCGCCGAGCGGCGTCGGGTCCACCGAGTCGTCGATCCCGTCGGCGTCCGGTGTGGGCGTCATAGTCCCCCCCGGACCGCCGCGACGAAGGCGTCGGTCTCGCTCGCGTCCACGCGCGCGGTCGCCCGCTCGCGACGGCCGGTCGCCGTCCCGCCGACGGCGCCCGCGGCCTCGCGGACGAGCGTCGCCACGTCGTGGTCGGCGGCGACGGCGACGTGGCGCGTCGGTTCGGCCCCCTCGTCCGGGTCCGCCGAGTCGTCGGTCCCGCTTCCGTCACCTGCCTGGACGGCGAGGACGACGGGTTCCGGCGACCGGAAGTCCCGGAGCAGCCGCGCGGCCGTCTCCAGCGCGCCCGGCGTGGTCTCGACGTGTGCCACGACACAGCCGTCGTGACGTGCGAGCGTCGCCTCCCGGACGGCGGCGTGGGCGGCGAGCGCGTGCTCCCGCCACGCGTCGAGCGCGGCCTCGCGGTACGTCCCGGGCGTCCCGAGGACGAGCGCGACGCCCGTCCCGGGCCGTTCCCGGGCGACGGCGTCGAGCACGTCGGCGTACCCTTCGAGAGTCGCGAACGGGCCATCGAGCGGATGCGCGCCGAGCGCTCGCTCGACGGCCTCGGCCGCTCGGGGCGGCGCCTCGTCGCTCTCGACTGCGGCCAGCGCCAGCAGTGAGGCCAGCGTCCGGCCGTCGCGGTCGACGCCGGTGAGCGCCGACGCGGTCGCCTCGGGGTCCCCCGAGAACGCCGCGTGCGCGAGGGTGGTGTGTGCGAGCCCCTCCGCGGGGTCGTCGGTCGGGACGCCGAGGCCGGGCGCGGACTCGATGTCCGCCGCCTCCAGCAGGTCGGCGTGTGCCCCCGGGGTCTCCCCCGCGGCCACGGCGCCCGCGAGCGCGAGCCTCGGGTCCGGCGCGGCGTCGAGTTCCGTCGCCGTCTCGTGGGCCGTGACGGCGAGCGGGTGGGCGACGGAACAGTCGCCCCCCGCGTGGCCGACGGTCACGGTGAGGTCGGCCCCGGTCGCCGGGGCCGGACACCGGGTGACGCTCGCGTGGAACGCGACGCCGTGGCTGGCGAGCGCGTCCGCGAGCAGTCCCGTCGCCGCGAGTGCGTCGCCGTCGGGCGTCGCGAGCAGGCGAACGAAGTCGCTCTCGCGACACCGGGCGGCGACGCTTGCGGCGGTGGCGTCCGACTCCGGGCGACCGGCGGCCGACATCCCTTATTCGAGGAGCCGCTGTGCGGCGGCGTAGGAGTACTTGAAGTCCTCGGCGAGGACGTCGCCGCGGTAGTAGTCCACCAGCCGGCGGACCTTCGACTCCGTGTTCTGGAGCGCGCGCTTGTTCTGGCTGTCGCCGGGGTGCTCCTCCATGTGTTCGCGGAGGCGCACGGCCCGGGCCAGCAGGTTGCGCAGGTCCTCGGGGAGGTCCTCGCCCGCGTCGTGTTCATCGAGGATCTCGGTGAGCTTCTTGCCCGTCGCCAGCTTCACGTCGGGGACGGGCGTCCCCTGGACGCCCTCGTCACGGAGCTTCATGCCGA
>CAYYSW010000215.1:0-4893 GCA_964474395.1 uncultured Halobacteriales archaeon | reverse complement strand
CGAGTCCGGCCGGGTCCACGAGGCCACCTTCGACGCCGTCAAGCGCCGTGTGCGGGGGTTCCACGAGGTGTTCGACCAGGACGCCCCGCCCCTGACCGAGCAGATCCACCAGTTCGTCCGGCCCGGCGGCCTCACGGTGGTTCCGACCTACCACATCACCTCCTCGCGGGCGAAGGAGACCGTTGTCCTCGCCGCCTCCAGCCTCCTCATCGACCAGAAGCTCTCGAACGACCCGCGCTACGACCGCATCAAGGACACCCCGCTCGTCGTCGGGATGGACGAGGCCCACAACTTCCTCACCGACGCCGAGAGCGTCCAGGCGCGCAAGGTCATCTCGAAGTTCACCGAGGCGGCGAAACAGGGCCGCAAGGAACGACTCGGCCTCTTTCTCATCACGCAGGACCCACAGGACATCGCCGACCCCGTCTTCAAGCAGGTGAACACGACCGTCGTCCTCAACCTCGGGGACGAGGACGCCATCCGGTCGGTGAACATCCCCACGACGCTCGAATCGAAGGTGCCCTACATGGAGAAGGGACAGATGGTCGTCCACTCGCCGGACAACTCCGAACCCGTCGAGATAATCGGCCTCTCGAACTGCCTGACCCGCCACGGTCGGGACTGACCGCCGGGCGAACCGTTTTCCCCCACCGTGTCGTATGTTACCGCATGAGGAACGTCCTCGTCCCCCTCGACGGCTCCGAACAGGCGGAGCGGGCGCTGTCCTACGCCATGCGGGTGTTCCCGGGGGAACGCCTGACGCTCCTGACGGTCATCGATCCGGCGATGGGGTTCTCCGGGCCGAACGCGCCCGGGACCGCGGAGGTCTGGTACAAGTCCGCCCGCGAACAGGCCGACGAGCTGCTCGCCGCCGCCCGCGACGCCGCCGAGGCCGAGGGCATGACGGTGGAGACGGCCGTCGAGACGGGCCGGCCCGCCCGCGTCATCATCGAGTACGCCGAGACCCACCCCGTCGACCACCTCGTCATGGGAAGCCACGGCCGGGAAGGGGTCTCGCGGCTCCTGCTCGGGAGCGTCGCGGAGACGGTGGTCCGGCGCTCGCCGGTGCCCGTCACCGTCGTCCGATGTACGATGCCGACCGCCGACGGGCGACCCGCGGAGACGGAACCCACCTCCGACGCCCCCTGAGCGCGACCCAGCCCTTCACGCCGCGAGCGATTGCCCCCTGACCGCGACTTATCCCTCCGACGCCGCTACGGGCGGGTATGACCAACGGCGAGCAGTCGACTCCCTCTAACGCGTCGACCCCCCTCGATGTCGCCGTCTCCGGCGGGTCGATGGGCGGGCTGTTCACCGGCCTCGCCCTCCGGCGGGCGGGCCACGACGTCCGGGTGTTCGAGCGTTCCGACGGGCGACTGTCCCACCGCGGGGCCGGCATCGTCGCACAGCCACGGATGCGCGAGTTCCTGACCGACGTCGGCGGGGACGGCGAGTTCACGACGACGACGTCCCGCCGCCAGTACCTCGATGCCGACGGGGACGTCGGGCGCGAGTACGCCGAGACGACGACGTTCACCTCCTGGGATGCCGTCTACCGCCGGCTCAGGGACGCCTTCGGCGACGACCGCTACCACGCCGGCCGGCGCACGGTCGGCGTCGAGCGCCGCGACGACGGGGCGACGCTCCAGTTCGAGGACGGGGGGAGCGCCGACGCCGACCTCGCCGTAATCGCCGAGGGCGGGCAGTCCGACACCCGGGCGGACCTCCTCCCGGACGTCGAACCCGAGTACGCGGGCTACGTCGCGTGGCGGGGCGTCGTCGGGGAGGCCGACGTCCCGACCCGCGTCCGCGAGCAGTTCGCGGACACGTTCACCTTCCACCACCGGGAGGCCGACGGGGACCTGATACTCGCCTACCCCATCCCCGGTCCCGACGGCGGCACCGACCCCGGCGACCGGCGCCTCAACTGGGTCTGGTACGACACCGTCCGCGATGCGGGGGAGCGCGACCGCCTCCTGACCGACGCCGGCGGCGGGGAGCACCGCTATGCCGTCCCACCGGGCGCGTTGCGCGAGGCCGTCGAGGCGGACCTGCGGGCGTCCTCGGAGCGCTTCCCGGCCGTCTTCGGGGACCTCGTGGCCGCGACCGACGACCCGTTCGTCCAGACCATCTACGACCTCGAGGTGCCCGAGATGGTCTTCGGGCGTGTCTGCCTCCTCGGAGACGCCGCCTTCGTCGCCCGGCCCCACACGGCCGCCGGGACGGCGAAGGCCGCCGCCGACGGCATCGACCTCGCGGACGCGCTCTCGGACCGCGACGACCTCACTGGTGCCCTCGGCGACTGGGAGGCCACACGGGTCCGGACGGGTCGCCGTCTCGTCGCGAAGGGCAAACGGATGGGCGAAGGGTACATGGACTGACCGGGTTCTCACACCCACCCCGAACGGGTTCGGGGTTCGGTTCACTCCCCCGGAGCGCTCACTGTCGCCCATGAGCACGACGACGGCGCTCGACGAGGAGACCCGCCAACAGACCACCGTCGAGGTCCGCGCGACGGGCCACGTCCGGCGCGAACTGGGCACCCCGCGACTGGAGTTCACCTTCGAAGGGACGACGCTCCGGGAGTTTCTCGCGGCGTTCTTCGAGGAGTACGGCCACGACCTCGCGGACCTTCTCATCGCCGAGACGGAGGCGGAGGCGACGGCCCGCGGGTGGGCGCGCGTCGAGGACGTCCCGGGGACGTGGCGCAAGAACCCCGAGGGCGAACAGACCCGCGCGTACGCCCGCATCATGGTCAACGGCCGGTTCAACGAGCACTGCAACGGCTTCGACGCGGAACTGGAGGACGGCGACCGGGTGGCGCTCGTCTACCCGTTCACCTTCTGCCTGTAGACGGGACGGACCCGTGTCCGTGCCACCACCTAAGTCCCGGCGCACCGACACCGGGGACGAGACCATGCCACGGGCACGCCTCCGCGTGGACCTGCCCGAGCGGACGTGGGTCCACGCCGTCTCGACGGCCCATCCCGAGGCGACCCTGCGGGTCCTCGCGGCGCTCCCCGGGGCGGGGACGGGTATCGGCCTGCTGGAGGTCCTCGGCGTCACGGACGCCCTCCTCGAATCGATGCGCGAGCGGAGCGGGGTCACGGCGCTCGACGTCCTCGCGCGCGACGGGGAGCGGGCGCTGGTACGCTTCGAGACGACCGAACCGCTCCTCCTGCTGTCGGCGCGGGCCGCCGGCGTCCCCCTCGAACTCCCCGTGACCGTCGAGGACGGGACGGCGACGGTGTCCGTGACGGCCCCCCGAGACCGGCTGCGGGCGCTCCGCGACCAGTTCGAGGCCGACGGCCTCGCGACCGGCGTCGAGGCCATCTCGCCGACGACGCCGGACGGGTCCGTGCTGACCGACCACCAGCGCCGGGTGCTCGAACGGGCCGTCGAACTGGGCTACTACGAGACCCCGCGGCGGGTGACGCTGTCGGAGCTCGCCGTCGACCTCGGCGTCGCCAAGTCGACGCTCAGCGAGACGCTCCACCGCGCCGAGAGCAACCTCGTCCGCCGGCACCTCGATTCCCGGTAACACACCCCTCTCGGAAGCGCTCGCCGGTGGTCCCGGGTTCATCCGTCTCCCGGCCCACCTTCCGGGTATGGCAACGTCACAGTCGGAGACGGACGCGAAGCGGAACGCGGAGGACGACTTCGAGACGGTGGTCCGCGACCGCCGCTCGGTCCACGACTACAGCGACGAGGACGTGAGCGAGGGGACGCTCCGCGAGGTGTTCGACCTCGTGCGCTACACGCCCTCGGGGTACAACCTCCAGCCCTGGGAGTTCCTCGTCCTGACGGCCGACGAGGACCGGGAGGCCCTCCAAGAGTGCGCCGGCGGACAGGAACACGTCACCGACGCGCCCGTCGCCGTCGAGGAGACCCGTGACGGCCTCGTCGAGACCATCGAGGGGTGGCGCGACCGTTCGGAGGAACAGAACACCCTCTGGACGACGCGCTCGACGTCGCTGGCCGCGATGACGCTGATGCACGCCGCCCGAAGCAAGGGGCTCTCGACGTGTCCGATGGAGGGCTTCGACGACGGCGCCGTCCGCGACACCTTCGACGTCCCCGAGCAGTTCGAACCAGTCATGCTGGTGACGATGGGCTACCCCGCCGAGGACGCCGACGACCGGGAGAACGAACGGAAGTTCCGGCGCTCGGTCGACGAGATCACCCACTTCGGCGGGTTCGACGCGTAACTCGGGTCAGTCGTCGCCCGGGACGTCCCGCCGGCGGAACGTCCGCAGCTCCGCCCGAATCGCGTCCCACTTGATGAGGACGAACCCCGCGACGATGACGAGAAAGCCGGCCGCCGTCGCGGCGTCGATGATCTCCCCCACGAGGATATAACCCCCGACGGCGGCGACGACGGGGGCGACGTTGGAGACGAGGGTTTTATAGATGGGACCGAGGCGGTCGAGCAGGCGGAAGTAGACGAGGAAGCCGAGAGCGCTCGCCACCACCGCGAGGTAGCCGAGGGCCGCGAGCACTCCCGGGGTGAGGCTGACCGCCCCAGGGGACTCGCCCATGAGGAAGCTCAGGCCGTGCATGAGGACGGCGCCGCCGAGCATCGACCACGCCTCCAGGGGTTCGATGTCGAGGCCCGAATCGATGCGGCGCGTGAGGACGCTCCCGAGGGCGAACGAGAGCGCCGCGCCGAACACGAGCCCCTTCGCGACGACGTCGGCCGTCAGGAGGTTCCCCGGGTCGGGCCTGACGAGGACGCCCACACCGACGAGGCCGAGGAGGAGGCCGACGACGCCGAGCGAGCTCAGTCGCTCGCCGGGGAGGACGCCCCGGGCGATGGCCGTCGTCAGGACGGGTGACAGCGAGACGATGACGGCGGCGGCGGCGCTGGTGGTGTTCCCCTCGCCGACGAACAGG
>CAYYSW010000214.1:0-4894 GCA_964474395.1 uncultured Halobacteriales archaeon | reverse complement strand
CCTCGCGGGTGTCCATCACGCCGGCGTTGTTCTCGAGGACGTCGAGGCGACCCGCCTCCTCCTCGACGCGCTCGACTGCCCGCTCCGCGTGGGTCGGGTCGGTCACGTCGAGTCTGAGGACCCGCTGTCCCTCGGGCGGGTCGAAGGACTCCGGGTCGCGGGCGCCTGCGTACACCGTCGCACCGTGGTCGGTGAGTTCCCCGGCGATTTCCGCGCCGATACCGCGGTTCGCGCCGGTCACGAGGGCTACCTGCCCGTCCAGGCTGTCGAAGAGGTCGACGTCCATGCGTCCGGGAGGCGCGGACGGCGCAAAAGGGCACCCGTACTGGGACTCGCCTACTCGAAGTCCCGTCGCATGGCGATCTCGAACCACGGGCAGAGCCGCAGTTGGCGGTAGAGCCTCGGGTGGTCGTGGAGGTGTTCGTAGTCCACCCACAGGAGGCCGCCGACCTCCTCGGGGTCGGGGTCCATCGAGATATCGTGGAGAGTACATTTGAGCACCGCACAGACCTCCCACTCCAGGCCGTCGTTCATGTAGTAGCGCTTGTACTCGAACTTGTCCGTCACGCGGAGGTTCTCGTACTGGTCGGGGGAGATACCCAGTTCCTCCTCCAGGCGTTGACGGGTGGCGTCCTCCTGGCTCTGGCCCTGCACGGGGTGGGAGGCGACGGTGCCGTCCCAGTGGGTGTCCCAGAGGCGCTTGTCGGGGCTGCGCTGGGCGAGGAGCACCCGGTCCTCCTCGTCGAAGACGAGCACGGTGAACGCGCGGTGGCGCCGGCCGTCGCCGGTGTGGGCCTCCAGTCGGTTGACGAGTTCCTCCTCGTTGTCGTCCTCGTCCACCGCGACGACCTGCTGTCTGGCGTTCTTGTGCTCCGGCTCGCTCTCCCCCTCGGCACCCGACTCGGGTCGGGTCGCGTCGTCCGTACTCATACACGCACACTCGGAGACGGGTCTTAAGGCCTCTTCGGGTCGGCCGACGGCTCGTCGGGCGGAGGCGCCCGGTAGCCCCGCCCGACGTGGAATCGCATCGCCCGGTGACGACAGGTCGCGACGACGTGTTCCCACTGGACGAGTTCCCCGTCGAGGCTGAACGTCACCGGCCCGCCGGCGTGGCGAACGGAGAGCCGTGGCACCCGCACGCGCGTCACGTGTGACGCGCCGCGCCTGAGCAGTCGGTCCGCGGCCCCCTGCGCGAGGTAATCGAGGGCTGGGGCGCGTTCGATGACCACGACGTTCAACAGGCCGTCCTCGACGTTCGCCGGGCGCCGCTGCTCGCCGGGGAACCGGCGGGCGTTCCCGACGAGGACCATCAGCGCCCGGCCCGTCCAGAGGGGGTCGTCGCGGGGGCCGGCGCGCACGTCGAGTTCGAGGCCCTCGAAGTCCCGCGACTCAGCGAGGGTCGTCAGGACGTACGCGAGGGCACCGAGGCGACGCTTCCGGTCGGGAGTCGTCCGCGCGCTGGCGTTGGCCGTCAACCCGCCGACACAGGAGTTGCAGAACGGTCGAACGGCGTCACCGCTCGGGTCGACCCCCTGTTCCTGGACGGTCCCGAGGTCCAGTCGTCGCGGCGGGTAGTCGAGGGCGGCGAACGCCCCGCGGACCGACGTGATACCGAGGTTGTCGGCGAAGTCGTTGCCCGTCCCCGTCGGAACGACGCCGAGTCGGGTCCGCGAGAGCGCCTCCGCCTCGAAGACGCCGCGGACCACCTCGTTGAGCGTCCCGTCGCCGCCGCAGGCCGCGACCAGGTCCGCCCCGTCCGTGGCGGCATCGCGGGCGAGCGTCCGCGTCTCGCCGTGCCCGGTGCTCTCGCGGACGGCGAACCCCCGGTCGGTCGCGATGCGGACCGCGTTCCGGCCGGCCCGCCGGTTCCCGCTCGCGGGGTTGTAGACGAGGACGCGCTCGCTCATCGCCCTCACTTCACGGTCGCCGGGGAAGAACCCGTGGGTGGTCGGGCGGGGTCACTGGGTGTCGGCGCGCACGTCCGCGCCCCCGTCGGCGTAGGGGTCGGGGGTATAGCCCTCTCCGACCGGCAGGCGGAGGTGACCCTCGGCGACGGACACCTCCAGGTGACGGGTGGTGACCATCTCGCCGTCGAGGCTGAAGGTGACGGGGTCGTCGGTCCGGGCGTGAATGTCGACGTGTGGGGTCAACAGCCGCGTGACCCACTCGGGGTCCCGCCCGAGCAACTGGACGAGAGCGGCCCCGCCCGCGAGGTCGACGGCCGGTTGGCTCTCGACGATGGTCACATCGAGGAGACCGTCCTCGACGTGTGCCTGCGTGGGGCCGTCGCCGGGGAAGCGCCGGGCGTTGCCCGCGAGGACCATCGCCGCGGACCCGTGCCACGGGTCGCCGCCGCCCCGGGGGGACACCGACAGTTCGAGGCCGTCGAAGGCCACCATCTCCCGGAGGCTGTTCAGGACGTACGCGAGGACGCCGAGGCGCTCTTTCTGTTCGGGGTCGGTGTTCGCGCTGGCGTTGGCCGTCAGTCCACAGAGACAGGAGTTGAGGAATGGCAGCGGGTCGCCCCCGTCGGCCCGGACGACGCCGAGGTCGATGGTCCGGGGGGCGCCCCCGTCGAGCGCCGCGAAGGCCGCCTCGACGTCCGAGAGGCCGAGGTTGTCGGCGAAGTCGTTGCCGGTCCCGCCGGGGACGACGCCGAACTCCACCTCCGGGAGGGCCCCCGCGCTCCAGAGTCCGCGGACCACCTCGTTGAGCGTGCCGTCGCCCCCGCAGGCGACGACCCGCCCCGCGCCCTCCTCGGCCGCCTCGCGGGCGAAGCCGACGGCGTCGCCGGACCGTTCGGTCTCGCGGACGGCGAACCCCCGGTCGGCGGCCAGCGTTCTCACCTGTTCCGCGTGGCGACCGTCGCCGCTGACGGGGTTCAACACGAGGACCGTGTCGGGACGGGACATGTGTTCTGTTGCAATCCGAAGGGCAAAGGTGTGCTCCCTGCTACGGACGACCGTGCTCTCGCTCGACCTGCACACACACACGCGGTTCTTCCACGGGTTCGCCGGGCGGCCGACACCGTTCGACCCCGTCGGGGCGCGCCTACTCGGGGCGATGGCCCGGCGGCGTGCCCTCGATGGGGTGGCTCTGACCAACCACGACTACTACGAGCCACTGGAGACGGGCGGGGGCGTCGCGCTACCGGGTATCGAGGTGACGACCACCGCCGGTCACGTCCTCGTCATCGGTCCCGACCCGCCACGGGCCGTTCGCCCGGGCGAACTCACCCCCGAGGAAGTCGTCGATGTGGCCCACGCCCGAGGGTGTGTCGCCATCGTCGCTCACCCCTACCGGAACTCGACGGTACGGGAGAGCGACGCGGACTTCGACGCCATCGAGGTCAACGGCAAGCACCCCCGGACCCAGAAGTGGGCCGAGCGACTCGCGGCGGAGCGCGGGCTCCCCCTCGTCGGTGGCAGCGACGCCCACTACCCCCTCGAAGTGGGGCGGGCGTACACTCGCGTGGACGCAGCCGACGCGACCCCGGAGGCCGTCGTCGAGGCGGTTCGCGAGGGGCGGGTCGAACCGGTGGTCCGTGGCGGAACGGTAAACCGCCTTCTCAGGCGGGTCTACCGGCGGATACACGCGAACAAGCGCCAGCTACAGAACCCGGAGTGGGACGACGGGTCGCCGGGGATCGGGGCCCCGCCGGAATCGGGGAGGTCGGGGACGTCGGAGACGTCGGAGCGGTCGGGTTAGCCGAGGCGTTCGTCGAGGATGAGGCGCGTCTTGGTCGAGATGACCTCCTCCTGTTCCCGCGCCTGCGTGATGAGGTTGTTGACCCGGCGGGTGTCGGCGGCGTCGACGACCAACACGAGGTCCTCCTCGCCGCTGACCTGCCAGACGAAGTCCACGTCGTCCCAGTCGGCCATCCGCTTCGAGATGCCGGTCGTATCGACGTCGACGTCCACGCCGACCTCTATCATGGCCTTCACGTTCCCCGTCCGTGTGGCGACGGTAAACCGCTCGATGACACCCTCGTTCACGAGACGGTCGACGCGGTTGCGCACCGTCCCCTCGCTCGTCCCGACCTGCTCCGCGATTTCGGTGTAGGGGGTCCGCGCGTCCCGCCGGAGGATGTCGAGGATATCGCGGTCCAGACTGTCCATCGAGATGTGTGAGTAGTCCCTTCCAGCACTTACCGATTACGAAATTCGTAACTCTACTTCGAACACAACGATTATAGGGTGCGCTTTCTATGTGATTCGTAACGATGGACGCCTACGTGGCACTGGAGGGCGAACGCGTCATCCCGGCGCGCGGTCGCGCTCCCGGCCGGACGCGCGGTGAACTGGTTTTCACGACGGCCTACACGGGATACGAGGAATCCCTGACGGACCCCTCTTACGAGGAGCAGGTCCTCACGTTCTCGTACCCACTCATCGGCAACTACGGTGTCCGAGACGAGCGCTTCGAGTCCGAGCGGGTCCACCCCCGCGCGGTGCTCGCCCGCGAACTCACCGACGACGTTGCCGAGTGGCTGTCGAACGAGGACGTCCCCGCGGTCGACCACATCGACACCCGGGACGTCGTGACGAACGTCCGCGAGGAGGGCGCGATGAAGTGCGGCATCGCCGTCGGCCCGGACGTCACCCCCGAGGACGCGCTGGAGGAACTCGCCCAGTGCAAGGGGATGAGCGAACACGTCGACATCGGCAAGCAGGTCTCCGTCGATACCGCGACGACCTACAACGCCGACGGCGACGGCGCCGACGTGGCGCTCGTCGACTGCGGCGCGAAGGGCTCCATCGTGGAATCCCTCGTCGAGCGCGACGCCACGGTCCACCGCCTCCCCTACGACGTGACCGCGAGCGAGGTCCGCGACCTCGACCCCGACGTCCTGTTCGTCTCGAACGGCCCCGGCGACCCGCAGAACTTCGAGGCC
>CAYYSW010000213.1:0-4911 GCA_964474395.1 uncultured Halobacteriales archaeon | reverse complement strand
ACGCCCCGGGAACGGCAGACCGCGAGCGAGACCATCGCGGGGAAGGCCGACGCCTACGGGTTCGAGGGGGTACAGGTGGACGGCAACGACGCGCTCGCGGTCCGCGAGACCGTCGGGGACGCCCTCGCTACTGCCCGCGACGGCGACCCGGTCCTCGTCGAGGCCCTCACCTACCGGCAGGGACCCCACACGACGAGCGACGACCCGTCGGTCTACCGCGACGAGGAACCGGACCTGCCCGCGTGGCGCACCCGCGACCCGATAGACCGCCTCGTGGAGTACCTCCGCGAGGAGGGCGCCATCCGCGACGACTTCCTCGGGAACGCCCGCGACGAGGCGGGCGAGGAGGTGAGCGCGGCCGTCGAGGAGGTGGAGGGGACCGAGGAGCCCGACCCGGACGACGTCTTCGACCACGCGTACGCCGACCTGCCCCCGCGCCTGCGCGAGCAACGCGAGTACGTCCGCTCGCGGGACGGCGGAAGCGGGAGTGAGTAACGCGGGCGCCGGGGCAGTCAGTCTCAGTGCGCGCCGAGTCGCCCCTCGATGAGCTGGATGAACACGTCGGCGAACGCCGTCTCGGCGCTCCAGATGGCCGTCTCGCCCGGGTCCGAGCCGGTGTCCCCGCCGGCGCCCGTCCGTTCGTCGACGACGCTCAGGAGCACCGTCGTCCCGTCGGTGATGAGCAGGCGACCGCTGCGACCCTCCCAGTCCCGGAACTCCGCGAGTTCGTGCGTCTCGACGCCGTCGCCGAACCGGTCGAGGACGGCCGGGTCGCCGCCGACGACCTGCACCGAGAGGCCGCGGTCGCTCGCCGCGGCCAGCGCCGCGACCACCTCGTCGGTGGCGAGCGCGAGGTGTTCGGTGGCGAACAGCACCGACGACTCGGCCTCCCCGACCAGTCGCTCGATGCGGGTGGTGACGGTGTCGAAGCCCTCGACGGTCCAGACCCCCTCCTGTTCCCCTTCGGGTTCGGCCTCGCGTTCGACCTGCCGGAGGTAGTCGAACGCCTGCGTCTCCGCGCGCTCGAACCGGCGGCGTAGCTGCGCGTTGGCCTCCTCCAGGTCGACCGCGCGGTACTGGATGGGCGAGGACTGCTGGATGGCGACGAGGCCCCGTTCCTCCAGTCGGTCGGCCGCGCCGTACACCTGCGAGCGGGGGACGTCGACGACCCGGGCGACGTCGCTGGCGGAGCCGACACCGAGGGTGACGAGCGCGATGAACACCTTGGCCTCGTACGTCGAGAGGCCGAGTTCCTCGAGCGCATCGACGGCCGCCTGCTGATCCATGATCCCGGCTATTCACGCCCCCCGTTTAGCTGTACCGAGGCGCGAAGCCCCCTTCCCCAGCGAGCGCCGACTGAAGGGGAGGCGCAAGCAGGCAGGGGATACAGCGTTCACGAGAGCGAAGCTCTCTGTGTGCGAACGAGGCGCAGAGTGCCTCGTCAACGCCGCACGGTTCTTAAAAGCGTTCGACGCTCGGCTCACAGGCCCCCACAATCGCAACTGGTGCATAGAATGAATACAATGTATACGATGAAGCGAATCAACGCTGTGGAGACTGCACTTCCTGTGGACACTTCGGTGTCCGCAAAGCGCGTCGGAAGCAGGAAGCCCTCCCCGCAAGGAGCGAACGGCGTCAGCCGCGAGCGAGTAGGGTTGGGTAGTTCACCTGTCGCGGTGTAGTTCACCTGTCGCGGTGTAGTTCACCTGTCGCGGTGTACGTCACACCGCGTCCGTGGGCGCGTGGCGTGCCCGGACCCGTTCGACCTCGGCGGCGTAGCGCTCGCGGGTCTCGGCGTCGTCGACGGTCCCGAGGTTGTCCGGCGAGACGTCGAGGGCCGCCGTCGTCTCCCGGTCGTCGCCGGTGAAACTCGTCAGCGCGCGCTCCTTGCGGAAGTCGCGCTCGCCGTCGGGCGTCGCGTAGGTGAGGATGATGAGGTTCTGTTCGTCGTCGGAGTAGGTCCGCTCGACCAGCCAGACCCTGACCGTGTCCTCGCTCTCGCTTTCGGCCTTGCTTTCGTCGACCATGCCCCCGCTTGGCAGAGGCCCGGCGTGAACCTGTCGGCGGCCGGACCGCGCGACGGGGATACAGTTATGGTCGGGTGTTGGCATAGAACTACCATGCGCTTTGTTATCGTAGGTGCGGGCCGGGTCGGCCGGCGGACCGCGCGCGTGCTCTCCGAAGAGGGCCACGACGTGACGGTCATCGAGCGCGACCCAGAACGCGTCGAGCGCGTGCGGACGAACGGGTTCGAGGTCGTCGAGGGCGACGGCGGCAACGAGGACGACCTGCTCGACGTCGGGCTCGACGACGTCGACGGCGTCGGCGCCCTCTCGGGGGACGTGACGACGAACCTCGTCGCCTGCATGGTCGCGAAGTCCCACGGCTGTCGGACGGTCCTCCGCGTCGACGGCGACTACCGCGAGTACATCTTCCACAAGTACGCGAGCGACGTCGACGAGGTCATCTACCCCGAGCGGCTGGGCGCCATCGCGGCGAAGAACGCCCTGATGGGCGGGACGGTCCGTGCCATCGCGGACGTCGCCCAGAACATCCAGTTGCTCGAACTCACCGTCCGGGCCGACGCGCCGATGCACGGCTACACGCTCTCGGAACTCGAACTCCCCTCGAACTCCAAGCTGCTCGCCTTCGGGAAGGAAGGCCAGAACGTGACGCTGCCGGACGCCGACGACTCGCTGGAGGAAGGGGACCGGGTCGTCGTCATCGCCGAGTTCGACTCGCTTTCGGACGTCCGCCACCTCATCGTCGGGGACCGCTCGCGGAAGGCGACGGCCTAGCGGGACCCCGACCGGAACCCCACGGCTAAATCCTCCCCGCCCGATTCCATCGCATGGGCATCTTCGACTCCCTCCGGTCGGTTCTCGGGATGAGCGCCGAGGCCGACGCGACCCGGCCCGCCAGCCCGGAGGACCTCTTCGGGATGAGCACCGCCTACGTGACGATGCAGGCGAACCTCGGCTACGACCCCACCGGGGAGGCGGCGCTCTGTTTCTCCGGCGTCGACAGCACCGCCTTCGCCAAGACCGAACGGCAGGTCGAGGCCATCCTCGAAGCCGGCGAGATAGAGACCGGCACGGGCGCGCACTTCGTCCGCGACGGCCACGGCTACCAGTGGGTCGTCCTCGAGGACGACGACTTCGAGGACCTCGTGACGAGCATCCACTTCGCCGCGGACACGTTCGTCGAGGAGGGCTTCGGCTCCCGGCTGCTCGCGGCGCTGTTCGCCTTCGAGCGCGACGGACAGGTCGTCTACTGGGTCTACTCCTTCCGGCGGGGGGCGTACTACCCCTTCGCGCCGACCGGGAACCACGAGCGGGACTCCTCCGCGGAGTTCAAGCTGGAGAGCGTCTTCGACGGCGAACTCACGGTGGAAGGCGAGAAGGACTACTGGTACCCCCTGTGGCCCGAGGGCGACGGCCGACCGTGGGGGTAGGCCGTTGGTCGAACCGTACGACCACTTCCGGGTCGACGAGGGCGCTCCCCTCCCCGCGGGCGTCTACCGCGTCGTCGGCCTCGGCGACGACCGCGTGACCCTCCTGCGCGTCGGGGACGCGGCGGGGAGGCGAGTCCACACGGGACACGTCGAACGGGTGCCGAGAGCGGACGTCGAGACGTTCGAGCGGACGGACTCGCCGGACCCAACCGGCCCGCGTGCGGCCCTCTCGGGGGTCGTCGGGGGACTGGTCCTCACCGCCCGCCTCGCTCCCTCACGTGCGGCCGCCCGACCGCTCCAGACGGCCGCGGGGGTCGCTTCCCTCCTCGTGGCCTACGCGGGGCCGGCGGTCGCCGCCGGCCTCCCCGGGTACGTCCTGACCGGAGCGGAGGTGCTAGGGGTCCTCCTGCTCGCCGCGGTCCTCGCGGGGCTCCCGCGGGGCCGGTGAGCGCCGGCGCGCTTCCGGGATATACGTTCTCGCACCGATGAACGAACGACCGCCCGGAGTCTGCCGGTTTCACTTCCACTACGGTGTTAACGAGACTTTATATGCGGAACGGCACAAGCCGTGAGTATGGCAGGTCCCGCAGACCTCGAGAACCTACCGGGCGTCGGCCCGGCGACGGCGGAGAAGCTTCAGGAGAACGGCTACGACAACTTCCAGAGCATCGCGGTCGCCTCCCCGGGCGAACTGTCGAACACGGCCGACGTCGGCGAGTCGACGGCCCACGACATCATCCAGGCCGCCCGCGAGGCGGCGGACATCGGCGGCTTCGAGACGGGGACGCAGGTGCTCGAACGCCGCGAGCGCATCGGCAAACTGGAGTGGCTCGTCCCGGAGATCGACGAGATGCTCGGCGGCGGCGTCGAGACCCAGTCCATCACCGAGGTGTACGGCGAGTTCGGGGCCGGCAAGTCCCAGGTCACCCACCAGCTCTCGGTGAACGTCCAGCTCCCGAAGGACGTCGGCGGCCTCCACGGCAGCGTCATCTTCATCGACACGGAGGACACCTTCCGGCCCGAGCGCATCGAGGAGATGCTCCGCGGCCTCGACGACGACGTCCTCCAGGCGGCGCTCGACGACCGCGAGATCGAGGGTACGCCCGACGACGAGGCCGCGATGGAGGAGCTCCTCTCGGCGTTCCTCGACAAGATCCACGTCGCGAAGGCGTTCAACTCCAACCACCAGATCCTGCTGGCCGAGAAGGCCCAGGAGATCGCCCGCGAGCACGAGGACGACGAGTTCCCCGTCCGACTCGTCTGCGTGGACTCGCTGACGGCCCACTTCCGCGCGGAGTACGTCGGCCGTGGCGAGCTCGCCCCGCGCCAGCAGAAGCTCAACAAGCACCTCCACGACCTCGACCGGGTCGGGAACCTCTACAACGCGGCCGTCCTCGTGACCAACCAGGTCCAGTCGAACCCGGACGCGTTCTTCGGCGACCCCACCAAGCCCATCG
>CAYYSW010000212.1:0-4911 GCA_964474395.1 uncultured Halobacteriales archaeon | reverse complement strand
CACGATGCGCCGCATGCCGTCCTCCTCCATCGCCTCGATCACGTCCAGCACCAGGTTCATCAGCGTGCGCACGCGCATGCGGCAGGCGAAGGGGAACTGCTTGAAGTTGACGTTGTTGCCGATGGGCATCGTCGGGTTGAACGAGGAGAGCGCGCCCTGGAACACCATCGATATCTCCTCCCAGCGCAGCGAGCGCAGTTCCTCGTCGGTCAACTCGAGGACGTCCACCGGGTCGCCGCCGGCCTCGGGGTAGTAGCGCACCTCGCCGGTGGTGATACCCGGCTCCTCGACGGCGTCCATCATCGCGTTGGCGAGCATGGACTTGCCCGACCCCGACTCGCCGACGACGCCGAGGGTCTCCCCGCGTCGCAGGTCGACGCTCACGTCGTCGAGTACCATCGCCTCCCTGTGCTCTATGTCGTAGGTGACGCTCGCGTTGCGGACCTCGATGATGGGGTCCGCCGCGTCGTCACCCGTCGTTCGTTCCGTGTTCCCTGTTGCTGGCATCTCACATCCCCTCCGTGGTCGCGGTTCCGGCCTCGTCGCTCTCGACGGACGTCGCGTGGCGCGCCCGGACGCGAGGGTTGAACAGCCGGTCTGCGCCCTGGGCGATGAGCGTCAGCCCGAGCGAGAGCGTGATGATGGCGAGCATGGGGACCAGCAGCCAGTGGAACGCCTGGGGCGAGGAGACGGCCCCCGCCTGCTGGTAGGCGGCGTTCATCATGACCCCCCAGTTCGCGCTCGTGTACGGCAGGACGCCGAGCAGGTACAGCGCCACCGAGAAGAAGATGACGTTGCGCGCCTGCTGGACGAAGTTCATCGTGATGTACGGCATGATGTTCGGGACGATGTCGCTCCGGATGATCTTCCCCGTCGAGAGACCCATGATCCGGGAGGACTCGACGTACGCCGCATCGCGGAGCGTGAGCACCTGCGAGCGGATGGACCGCGCGAGGCCGGCCCACGCGTTGACCGACAACAGGACCCCGATGACGTAGGGGTTCCCCTCGAGTTCGAGCGCGGACGCCAGCACGATGACGAGGACGAGCCCCGGGATGGTCATCGCGATGTCCGAGAGCGTCATCAACACCGTGTCGACGGTCCCGCCCTTGTAGCCGGCGACGGTGCCGACGACCGTCGCGATGATGACGGTGAAGACGGCCCCGGCGGCGATCATCTTCAGCATGAACGGCGTGGCGTACACCAGCTGCGAGAGGATGTCCGTCCCGAGGTACGTCGTCCCGAGCGGGTACTCGAGCGTCCGGAACGCCCCGACGAGGGCCGGCCCCTGGTTCGGCGACGGCCGCGTGACCAGCGTGACGCCCTCCAGGACCCACCAGTTCGAGGCGGACACCCAGGCGACCAGTCCCAGCAGGACGTAGCCGAGGACGACGAGGACGCCGATGCGGGCCCGCCAGTCCGTCCAGACGATGCGGGCGGGGGCGAGCAGGTGGGTGTCGAGCCACCGGCGGTAGCGCTCGCCGCGCGTGGCCTGTTCGTCGGCCGTCGCCTCGAAGTCAGAATCCGAGTCCGAGGCGGAGGCGGACGCAGAAGCGCGCTCAGTACGACTCACGGCTCCCACCTCCCTTGACCCGCGGGTCGATCCAGCCGTACGTCAGGTCGGCGACGTAGATGGCGACGACGACCGCGATGGTGATGATGAGGAACCCGCCCATCAACAGCGGGTAGTCGCTGTTGCCGAGTGCGGTGATGACGTAGTAGCCCAGCCCGGGGTACTCGAAGATGACCTCCAGGACCACCGCGCCGTTGAACATGAACCCGATGGCGATCATGAGGTTGGTGTACATCGGCAACAGCGCGTTGCGCGCGACGTACCGGGTGGCGATGCGCCGCTCGGCGAGCCCCCTGAGACGGGCGACCCGGAGGTACTCCTCGCCGAGGATACGGATGCTGTTGCCCCGCATGTTGAGCGCCCAGCCGCCGAAACCGGTGACGACGAGCGCCGCGATGGGCAACGCCCCGTGGTAGAGGACGCTCCCGACGAACGCGAGGTTCAGGCCGACCGGGACCCCCGAGGCGTACTGTCCCCCCGTCGGGAACAGCTCCAGTCGGTAGCCGAGAAAGGTGATGAGCAACAGCGCGACGATGTAACTCGGCGTCGAGTTGAGCAACAGGGAGAGCCCCGTCGATCCGACGTCGAACCCGCTCCCCTCCCGGTAGGCCATGAACGCCCCCAGGAGGACGCCGATAGCGAACATCAGGAACAGCGACGTCGCCATCAGGAAGACCGTCCACGGAAGCGCGCCGAGCAGGACGTCCGCGACCGGCTCGTTGTACCAGATGGACTCCCCGAGGTCGCCCGACAGCACCGAGGTCATGTACTCGACGTACTGGACGTACAGCGGCTCGTCGGGGTTGATGTTCGTCAGCGCCTGGACCCGGGCGTCGATCTCCGCCTGGCTCAACGAACTCCCCTGCTGGAGGAGCTGTGCCCGGAGGGCGGCCGCCGGCCCGCCCGGCAGGAGCCGGATGATGCCGAAGGCGATGGTCACCACCGCCCAGGCCGTGAACAGCGCCTGTGCGGTCCGTTTTGTGATGTAGTTCATGGGTAGTGTGGCGAGCCGCCGGTCAGTTCCCGCCCTCCGTCTTCGCCGACCACCAGCCCTTGCGCGGGAGCCACTCGGTCGGCCAGTACTCCATGACCTTCTCGCTGTCCGCCGGCGGGACGTTCCAGTCATCGGTCGTCATGAACGACTGGGCGAGCTTCTCCTGGATGGGGATGACCGGCATCGACTGGTTGGTCACCCAAGCGAGGCGTTCGATGAGGTCCCGGGCCTCCCCCCCACTGGCCGCCGAGAGCTGATTGACCAGCTCCCCCGGGGTGACCTCCCGTGGCTCCCCGGAGGGGTCGTCGAACGGCGGGACCGACACCGTCTCGGGGACCTTCCAGATGTCGCGGGCGTCGCTGCTGGTCCAGATCCACTGGAAGTGGAAGTACGGGTAGGTGTGGTCGTAGCTCGCCCAGCCGTTGAGCCCGAGTTCGAAGTCGCTGTTCGGGTAGTCCTGCCCCCAGTACGTCGAGGTGTCCTTCGTCAGGAGCTGGGCCTTGATGCCGAAGGAGTCGAGCTGGCTGACGATGGTCCGCGCGGCCGCGACCCAGTCAGAGAAGCCCGCCGGCGCCTTCAGCGGCGCCTCCAGCGGGTCGCCGTTCCCGTCCGTCCACGTCCCGTCCTGCTTCGTGTAGCCGGCGTCCTGCAGCAGCGAGGCGGCCGTCTCCGTGCTCGTCTGATAGCGCTCGAACTGCTCGGGGGCGCCGTCGGTGTCCGGGCTGAGCCACTTGCCGCTGACCTTCCCGCTGAAGTTGCCCGTCAGGCCGCTCGGGATGTCGACCGGAATCTTCGTGTCGGTGCCGGAGCCGGAGTTCTTCGCGACGAGGTCGCGGTCGATGACGTATGTGAGCGCCTTGCGCACCCGAGGGTCGTTCCAGGGCTCCGTCGAGTGGTTGAACACGACGCCCAGTCCCCAGTGGCGCGGAATCTTCGCTACGCGGACGTTCGACTCGAGCTGTTTGAGCTTGTTCTGTGGCATGAACAGCGTCGCCGAGCCGTCGGTCCGGTTGTTGACGAGGGCGTTCCAGCGCTTCTGGTTCGCCGGCATGTAGAGGTACTCCGCCCGCGGGAAGTTGATGTTGCTCGCCCAGGGGGAGTCCTCGAACTTCGTCAGCAGCGTGCGCTGGGAGTCCGCGCTGTCGAACTGGAAGGGGCCGTTGCCGACGGGCTCCTCGACGGTGAAGTTCGTCAGCTCCGACAGCGCCTGGTTCCGTGCGTCCTCGCCGCCGGCGCTCCGGAGGTTCTCCAGGTACGACCCGTAGACGTCGGCCTTCGCCGCGAGCCGCGTCGGCTGGACCAGCGAGAGGACGATGCGTTCGTTGACGGGGGTTAGCGTGAGCGTGGCCGAGCGCTCCCCCGTCTTCTCGAGGGAGTCGTCGATGCTGTCGACGTAGTCCGCAAGCGAACTCCCCGTGTACATATCCAGTTTCAGCTGCGTCAGCAGGTCGTCCGCGGTGACGGGGTCGCCGTTGTGCCACGTCATCCCCTCGCGGATGGTCATCGAGAGCTCCGTCGCGTCCTCGCTCACCGTCGTCTCCCACTCCGAGAGCGCGTACGGCTGGAACTCCCCCTTCGCGAGGTTGTACATCAGCAGCCGGTCGTACAGCATCCGGCGCGGCTCCGCGTAGTTCTTCCCGTTGTACGGGTTGTACTGTGAGTCGGCGGGGACCGCCCACTGCGCCAGCGTCAACGCCTTGTCCGCCGGCGTCCCGCTCTGGTCGACCGTCCCGTTCTCCGCCATCGCGGTCCCCCGGGACGTCGTTCCCCCGCCGTCCCCGTTCGCGTCCGCCGCCTGCTGACCGCCACACCCTGCGAGCCCCGCTGCCAGCCCCGCCGCGCCGACGGTGCGTACGAACCGCCGACGGGAGAGGGGTGACCGCCCTCGCTCCTGCGTGTCATTGTTCGCCATGGTTCACCGACGATTGTTACACACCAGCAATAAAACTTCGGGTAGAAATCGTTCTTCAAGATTTTAGAATCAGTTAAGTGCCCGTCCTCCGACGCTCCGTGACAGGAACGGGCACGCCCCGTCAGGTGATCACTAATGCATACGACAGCGACCGGCTCCCGGTGGTACACGGTGGAACGTCGGCACACCGACGGCACCGACAGCATCCTCCCGCGGACGGGGGGACGAACGCGCGCTTCGCGCCGAGCGACGGACGATCCACACCGGGGGACCCGATGAACGAGACGGAAACGGCGGCCCCCGACCGCGCGTGGTGGAAGGAGGCGGTCGTCTACCAGATCTACCCGCGGAGCTTCAACGACAGCGACGGCGACGGCGTCGGCGACATCCCCGGCATCACCGAGCGGGTCGACTACCTCGACGCGCTGGGCG
>CAYYSW010000211.1:3736-4917 GCA_964474395.1 uncultured Halobacteriales archaeon | reverse complement strand
AAGGTCCAGGTGCGAGAATCGAACCCGCGTCTCAGCCTCCACAAGGCTGAAGGATGGTCCACTACCCCAACCCGGACACACCCCACCCTACTACAGTTCGAATAAAAAGCGTTGCGACTCGTGAGGGCGCGCCGGTCCGTTGCGGGGCCGTGCGGAGGACTCACACGACCGCTGGGAGTTGGAACGACCTCCCGTGGTATCGCTACGCATGCTCACGGCCGGACAGACCGCACCGACGTTCACCCTGCGGGGAGCCGACCCGGGCGACGTGGACACCCACTCGCTGACGGAGTACACCGAGTGGGGCAGGACCGTCGTGGTGGTGTTCTACCCCTTCGACTTCCACCCAGTCTGTACCGACCAGCTGTGCTCGCTTCGGGACGCCGACTGGCTCACGCTGCTGGAGGACGCGGCCGTCCTCGGTGTCGGCGGCGACAGCGTCCACGCCCACCGGGCGTACGCCGAGCACGAGGCCATCCAGTTCCCGCTGCTGAGTGACTCGGGCGGGAGCGTGGCGACGGCCTACGGCGTGCTCGTGGACGTCCTCGACGGCCACCGGGACGTCCCCGGCCGGGCGCTGTTCGTCGTGGACCCCGACCGGGTGGTCAGATACGCCTGGCAGGCGGACGGCCCCGAGGACCGACTGGACCTCGACGCGGTCGAGGCGGCGACGTCCCGGCGCGACGGGGCGACGACGGTCGGCGACGCTACTGGCGGGTCGCCGTCGCCGAAAGAACAGCGAGGCGGGCCGGACGTCAGAAGACGCCGGGGGCCAGCACGTAGCTGAACAGCATCGCGAGGAGCCCGGTCATCACGCCGTAGTAGAGCAGCGGGATGAGTTCGAGTCGAATCACCCGGCCCTCTTCGCCGACGAGGCCGACGACCGCGAGGGCGGCGACGACGTTGTGGACGGCGATGAGGTTCCCGATGGCCCCACCGACCGCCTGCGCGCCGAGCATGATGGTCCGCGAGGTGCCGAGTTCGGATGCGACGTTGTACTGGAACGTCCCGAAGAGGATGTCACTGACCGTGTTCGACCCGGCGAGGAACGCGCCGAGCGCGCCGACGAACGCCGCGAAGAACGGGTAGACCCCGCCCGCGAGGCCGGCGGTGAAGTCCGAGAGCATCAGCAGCATCCCGGTCCCCCCGGTGGCCTCACCGGACTGGAGCATGATCTGGAC
>CAYYSW010000211.1:0-3726 GCA_964474395.1 uncultured Halobacteriales archaeon | reverse complement strand
CCGGTGCGACCTTCTCGAGGGTCTCGGCCCAGGCGGCCTTGATTTCCCGTCCACTCATGCCGTGGAGGCCGACCGTCAGCAGGTGGACGAAGACGAACACCCCGCCCGGGAGGTAGAGGAAGGCGATGGAGTCGCCGAGGGACGTCCCGAGGATGTTGTTCCACGCGAGCACGCCGTTGGCCTGCAGGAAGCCCGTCAGCGGGTCCCAGACCCGCGTGATGACGAGCAGCGCCGCGAGCAGGACGTACGGGAGCCACGCGAGCCACAGGGGCATCGACGTGCCGTCCGAGGAGTACCGCGACCACCAGCGAGTAGTCTGTCCGCCGTCGGCGGTAACCGCCGTACCGCGGGAACTCGACTCGCCGGGGGCGATGTCACCGACCCAGTGGTCGGGCCACTGCGCCTGCGGGCCGAAGTCCCACTCCTCGTCGGGGTGGAAGAAGCCCGCCTTCAGCGCGCTCACGGTGAGGACCATGCCGACCATCGACCCGATGAGCCCCGGGAACGCGGGCCCGAGGAAGGCGGCGGTGAGCCAGTAGGGGACGGCGAAGGAGGCCCACGCGAACAGCGTGAGCGGGAGCACTTCCAGCGCGGGGCGGATGGAACGTTCCTCGCCGAAGAAGCGCGTCATCATCGCGACCCCGATGAACGGGAGGAGGACGCCGACGATGACGTGGTACGTGGCGGCCCACGTGGCTATCTCGGCGACCCACGCCCCGACGCTGGCGAACTCACCCTGCGTGGTGACCTGCTCCTGAATGCGGGCGACCTCCGCGAACACCTCCTCCATCCCGATGATAAGCGGCGTCCCGACCGCGCCGAAGGTGATGGCCATCAGGTTACCCGTCAGGGCGATGGTGACGGCCGCGAGCGGCGGGAAGCCGAGACCCACCAGCAGGGGACCGACGATGGCGGCGGGCGTCCCGAACCCGGCGGCGCCCTCGATGAACGACCCCAGCAGGAAGACGAGCAGGACGACCTGCACCCGCCTGTCCTCGCTGATGGAGACGAACCCCTGGTTGATGGACTCGAAGGCGCCGGTCTCCTTCAGCGTGTAGAGCAGGAGGATGGCGCCAAAGACGATCCAGAGGATGTTCGAGGCGGTGATGAACCCGAGTATCGAGGACGCGGCAATCCACGTCGGGGACATCCCCCAGTAGACACCCGCGGCGATGGCGACCAGCCACGCGACCGGCATCGCCCGGGTCGCCGGCCAGTAGAGGCCGACCATGAGCACCGCGATGGTGATGAGCGGGGACAGCGCGATGAGGAGTTCGAGCGCGCTAGCCATGGAACCCCCCGTCTATCGCTTCGTTCAACCGACGACTCGACGACCACCGTACGCGTACTAGGCGGCACATGTGACGACGTGTTGCGTTATACCACGCCGTACATAAAAGACAGTGTATGACCAACAATTGCAGCCCAATGTTCGTTATAAATCAACGATGATTAAGGATTCGTGTGTAGATTTACCATGCCACACCCCCGGTACGACCCGCCCATCCACGCCGTTTTTACGCCGCGACCGACTATCCTCGGCCACGCGTGGCTATCACGGACAAGATCTACCTGAAGAACCACCGCCAGCTCTCCTCGCAACTGGAAGTGAACATCCCGAAGGGGGCGTTCAAGGGTGCGACCCTCGACCTGCTCTTCCAGGGCGAGGGGCTGGAGAAGCTCGACGAGGCGACCCGCGAGCGGGTGCTCGATTTCGCGACGGACTTCCTCGACTGCGACTGCGAGTCGAACCCCCACTGTGGCCACCCCGAGCGCAAGTTCATGCGCTACCTGCTGGAACTGCGCGAACAGGGTCTGGGCCCGGACGCCATCGTGGACGTGATGAGCGACGACTACATGCTGTATGCCTACCCCGGAGACGTGCTCTCCTTCCTCGACGACTCGGTGCGCACGCTCGAAGCCATCGAGGACCTGGCGAACGTCGAGGGGAACCACGACGCCGCACGCGAGGCGAGCGACCGGAAACGGCGGCTCTCCTGAGAATCAACCCAGTCGGAAGGTGTCGTCGGCCTCGCTCCCGTCTAAGTCCTCGAGGTTGATGACCTCCTCCTCGTCGTACTCCTCGAGTTGCTGTGAGAGCTTCGTCACGTAGCGCTTGTACTCGTCGAGTTGCTCGCGGAGGTGGTCGGCCTCCAGTTCGAGGCGCTCGTGTTCCCGGATAAAGCTCTTGGGCACCTCCACCTTCGGCGGGAAGCTCTCCTCCTCGGCCGGCCCCTCGTCGTACTCGTGTTCGGGGACGACGCGGACCTGACCGTCGTGGGCAACGAGCGTGTCCACGTAGTCGCGGAACACCGCCGACAGCGAGATGTCGCGCTCCTCGGCGATGTCCCGCAACGTCTCGAAGACGTCCTCGTTGACACGGAACGAGATAGTCTTGTTCTTGTTGCCCATGCTACCGTCGGATTGTGACCCCGATTACTTAACGGTTCGTCAGACGCTCGCACGCCCCCGCACACCGGACGGAACTGCCCGTGACCGGGAGGGGACCAGGAGGGTCGTCACGGCGTCAGAGGGCTCGGCGCCCGGAACCCGCCTCCCGGAGCGGTCGAGGAGGACCGCGAGGACGCGGCCACCGTGACTACGGCCCTGACGACGCTGACGGCTCGGACGACGGACTGCGGGACGGTCAGGGCACCGATGACGACGACCGCGCCTGCGAGTGCTACGCCGCTGACGCCGAGTGCGGGTCGATCGAAGCGCCTGTCGGCCCGGGAGAACGGGACGACCAGCACCACGAACGACGACAACAGCGGCGTGAGCACCGTGTCAGTACGACTATCTGTCGTGACAAGTGCCTTCGGTCGAAGAACCGTCCGCCTCCGGGAGAAAACGTATTCCCCCCTGACAGCCAACCGGCAATATATGCCAGCCGAGCAGACCGGTACCGACCCGCACGCTATCGGCGAACCGAGCGAGCAGTGGCGCCGGTATCGGGGGTCGCCCACCGGCACCGACATCGAATGCAAGGGGTGGCGACAGGAGGCGGCCCTCCGCATGCTCAACAACAACCTCGACCCCGAGGTGGCCGAACGCCCCGAGGACCTCGTCGTCTACGGCGGCACCGGCCGGGCCGCCCGGTCGTGGGCCGCCTACGACGCCATCCTCGCCGAGCTGCGCGAACTGGAAGACGACGAGACCCTCCTGATACAGTCGGGTAAACCCGTCGGTCGCTTCACCACCCACGAGATGGCCCCACGAGTGCTCATCGCCAACTCTAACCTCGTGGGGAAGTGGGACGACTGGGCGCACTTCCACGAACTGGAGGCGCGTGGGCTCATCATGTACGGGCAGATGACCGCCGGGTCGTGGGCGTACATCGGGACGCAGGGTATCCTCCAGGGCACCTACGAGACCCTCGCGGAACTGGCCCGCCAGCACTACCCCGGGAACGACGCCCTGCGCGGGAAGGTCGTCGTCACCGCCGGCCTCGGCGGGATGGGCGGCGCACAGCCCCTCGCGGTGACGATGAACGGCGGCGTCTGCATCGCGGCGGAGGTGGACGAGCGACGCATCGACCGGCGCATCGAGACGCGCTACTGCATGGAGAAAGCGGACTCGCTGGACGACGCCATAGACCGCGCGCGCGAGGCGGCCGACGCGGGCGAACCGTACTCCGTCGGCGTGCACGTGAACGCCGCGGAGATGCTGGAGGGGATGCTAGAACGCGGGTTCGTCCCGGACGTCGTCGCCGACCAGACGAGCGCC
>CAYYSW010000210.1:0-4987 GCA_964474395.1 uncultured Halobacteriales archaeon | reverse complement strand
CGAGATCGAGAAGCTCCGCCGGCAGGGCGACGTCTACGAGCCACAGACCGACTACCTGCGGACGGTCTGACCGCTCCGGCTTCCCCCATCCTCAGCGAGTCTCGTTCCGGCATCGAGGAGCGCCATCCGTCACGCGGTGAAGAGGTGTGCGGTGCCGTGTTTCGGGTACTCGCGGAGCATGACGAACCGGCGGTAGACGGCGACGAGGTGGGCGACGGCGAGCGCCGTCCCACACGTCGCCCGCATCTCGGCCGTCGGCCATGATTCCATGAGGTGAGTTCTCATAGAACAGAGCATACGCGGGGTCCGGTAGGAGAGCGGGGGGGACGACGGGACGACGAATCGAACGGGAGCGGGAACGGGAAGGCTACGCCGACCGGAAGCGTTCCTCGCCGGCCCGGAGGTGGGTCTCGACGGCCCCATCGGGGAGCGCATCGAGCGACCGGGGCGGTTCGGGCGGGTCCTCGTCCGCGTCCTCGCCGCCGAGTCGCCGCTGTAGCCACTCGACGTCGTGCCAGTCGCCGTTCTTGTAGCCCGCGGCCGCGAGGACGCCCGCCGACTCGAAGCCGAACGACTCGTGGAACGCGGCGCTGGCCCCGTTCGGGCGCGTCATCACGGCGAAGGCGTTCCGGTAGCCCTGTTCCGCGAGCAGGCCGAGCAGCGCGGTGTAGAGCGCGCGGGCGACCCCCCGGCGCTGGGCGTCCGGGTCGACGTACACCGACAGTTCGACGGACCACTGGTAGGCCACCCGTTTCCGGACCGGTCCGGCGTAGGCGTAACCGACGACCCGCCCGTCCCGCTCGCAGACCAGCCACGGGTAGGCGGGGAGCGTCTCCTCGATGCGCCCGCGCAGCTCGTCGGTCGGGGGGACCTCCTGCTCGAAGGTGATGGGCGTGTCGGCGACGAACGGCGCGTAGATGCGTCGAACGGCCGTTGCGTCGTCGGGCGTGGCGAGGCGGAGGGTGAAGTCGTCGGTCACGGTGGGTCGGTCTGCGGGCGGGAGAATACGGCTATCGGTCGCGGCGACGCCCTCCATCTCCTGTTCGGTGGGGCGGACGAGCAGTTCGTTGACGCTCGCGTTCGCCGGTTGCGTGACGACGGCGGTGACGGCGGCGGCGATGTCGTCGGGGACGTGTTGTGGAGCTCCGTGTCCACCGCGCCGGGTTCGACCAGCGTGGTGCGGACGCCGTCGGCGGTGATCTCCTTCCGGAGCGCCTCGGTGAAGCCGTTGACGCCGAACCTCGCGTTGTAGGCGGCGTGGCTCTCGTGGGCGTAGCGGCCCGCGACGGAGGGCGTCTGGACGACGTGGCTCCGGCCGTCGCCCGGAAAACCCCCGACGAGGCTGGCGGGGTTGCCGGGGGGAGTGTGTCAGCACGTCCCGCCGGCGCAACGCCCATGTGTGTCTCGCTCCTCCGTTCGGTCATGATAACTCGCGTCGTCCTCTCGCATCCCTCGGAGCTGAGCAAGTGGGGCCGGATGCAGATCGACACGAAGCATTTCCGGGCGTGGCTGCGCCGCACGCACGGCACCTTCGAGGTCGGCGAGTCCTTCGAGGAGTTCGCCGACGTGGGGTGCTGTGGCGACGCCCTCCACATCCCGTTCGTCGTCGAGGAAACCGAGGGCGAAGGCGAGGTGACCCGCGAGACGGAAATCGAGTACGCCGAACGCGAGGGCTGTGACTTCGCGGGCGGGTGGCGCGTCCAGAGCAAGGCCGGACCCTGAGGCGGAACGGGCGAGCGGCGCGATGGAACGGCCGGACCGAGCGGTTTTTTGTCGAATCACGCCGAGGGACGACCAGATGGACCGCATCTCCGCGCTCCGGAACGTCGAGGACGCCCTGAGCGACTTCGAGGCCGGCGACTGCGACCTCGCGACGATGGAGCGGCGCGTTCGTGGGGTCCTCCGGACCTACGCGACGGAGTTCGCGGAGCTCGACGCCTACCGCGCCGAGGGCGGCGACGCGGACGGGATGGTCGTCGTCGCCGACTCGCCGACCGAGGCCCGTCGTCGGATCCGCGACCTCGCGGCCGACCCCGGCGAGTTCGACGTGACCCGCGTCGAGTAGTTCTGTTCCGATTACTTTTAGTTCACGTATTTGTGAACGACATCCGTGCTACTGGTCGTCGCCTACTCGCGGCCGGCGCGCGCGACCCTCCGGAACGTCCACGCGGCCCACGAGGGGAGCGTCGTCCGACGGTTCGGCCGCGTCGCACTGTTCGAGGCCACGGAGCTGGGTGCCTTCCTCGCGCTCCGCATGCGTGAGAAACACTCCGGAGAGGTACAGGTCGAGCGCGTCCGCCCGTTCAACGAGTTTGAGACGGTCTCCGAGGAGGTCCGCGAGGCCGCCCGCGCCTACGAGGCCCGCGGGTCGCCGAGCACGCCCTACGCGAAGTTCGCGGCGGGCACCGACCACCCGAGCGCCGACGCGATGGCCGGGCGGGACCTCTGATGCGCGTCCGGGTCGGCGGCGAGTGGAACGAGACGGACGCCCTCGACCTGCGGGCGCGGGGACTCGACCACGACCGACGGGCGGTCCGTGTGGCGATCGAGGGGGAGGCCAACTGGCTCGACTGCCCCGTTCCGGGGGACCTCTGGGAGCGCGTGGGGTGTATCGTGCCCGGGATGGCCGTCGGGACGCGGGCGGCGCTGGCCGCGGCCGCCCGCTCCCGGGGTCTGCACGCGCCACAGGACGAGCAGCGTCGCGCGGTACTCGAACGCCGGGCCGGAATCGAGGTCGACCCCGTCGAGACGGCCCCGCTGCGCCGCCGGCTCGCCGAGGCGAGCGGGGCGACCGACCGCCTGCGCGAGCGCGTCGCCCGCCTCCAGGGGCGCGTACGGGCGGCCCGGGCGGACGGCAGGGAGGCCGCCGGCGAGGAGGAGGAACTGGCGACGGCGATACGGCGGCTCTCGGAGCGGGAGACCGAACGCGCCGCCGCGCGGCAGGCGCTCGACCGCGCCCGGGCGCGGAGCGCGGCCGCCCGCGACGTGCGCGAGGAACGGCGGCGACTGGCCGACCGGGCGGCGAACCTCGGGCGGGCGGCCCGTCGCCACCTCGCGGACGGGCTGGAGGCGGAGTTCCGGGCCGCCGTCGCGGACATCCCGGGGACCGGGACCCCGACGGACCCCTTCGAGGCGGACGCCGTCACGCGGGCACTCGCGGTCGCCCGCGTGGGGAACCCGCGCGCGCCGCTGATTCTCGACTGCGACCGGTTCCCTGACGCCCGGAGCGCCGCCGACTGGCTCGGGTCGGCGGTCGTCCGCCCGTAGTTTATGCCGGAAGGGGCGGCCAGAGCGCCCATGCAGACGGAGACGGACGTCGAGTGGTCGGTGACCCGCGAGGGCGAGGTGTCGCTGGTGTCGGTGGTACTCCGGAGCGGTCGGGCCCGGCAGGTCCGGGTCCGCCCGACCGTCGAGGGCTCCGTGTGGCCGCCCCGGAAGCGGGGCGTTCCGGCGGCGGGATGGAACGACGGCGAGTTCGTGGGGGTTGTCGAGGGCCGCCGTGCGGTGGGGTTCGCGACGCCGGCGGCCCTCGTTGACAGCCCCGTCGAGGTGCGGTGGTCCGGTCCTGCCGACCCCGAGCCGGCGTTCGAGCGCCACCCCGACGTCCCCCCGGTCGAGGCGACGGCGGGGGGCGTCCTGCGCACGCTCGGCGACCCGAGGCCGCCGCGGGACGCGGTTCCCGACGGGGTGGGCGCGGGTCCCGAAGGGCGGGCACCCACAGCGGACACGCTCGCCGCCGTCGAGAACCGCGTCGAACTCGGCGAGGCGCTCGACGCCGCGGACACCCTCCCTGCGGCGACCGGGGCCGTCGAGCGCGCGGGCGGACTGGACGCCGTCCGGGCGCTCCCGGCCGAACTCGACCGCGACGCCGAGCGACTCGTCGGGGGCGGCGAGCGCGCGCGGGCGCTCCGCGAGCGCATCGGACGCGTGACCGTCCCCGTGGACACGCTGGAGCGCATCGCGTGATCCTCGCGGTCATCGGCGGGAAGGGGGGCGTCGGGACGTCCACGGTGGCCTACGCCCTCGGCGCGCACCTCGACGCGGTGGTCGTGGACGCCGACCTCGGGATGGCCGACCTGCCGACGGCCCGCGGGCCGGACCTCCACGACGTGCTGGCGGGGCGGGCGACGGCCGTCGAGGCGGTCCGGGAGGGCGGCCCCGTGGCACTGCTCCCTTGCGGACGGTCGCTCGGGGGTGCGCGGACGGCCGACCCGGAACGATTGGTCGGGGCGCTCGGATGCGTCGAGCGCGAGTACGAGCGGGTCGTCGTGGACTGCCCGGCGGGACTCGGGAGCGACGCGGGCCTCCCGTTGCTCGCCGCCGGGAGCTGCGTGGTGGTGACGACGCCCGACGAGGTGGCGCTCGTCGACGCCGTCCGGGCACGCGCGCTGGCCCGCGAACTCGACGCGGGGCTGGCGGCGGTGGCGCTCAACAGGACGAGGGAGGACCCGCCGACGGAGCGTGTCGAGCGGCTGTTCGGCGCGCCCGTGGTGCCGATACCGGCGCTCGAGGCCGTCCCGCGGGCGACGGCGGCGGGGCTCCCGGCGGGGTCGAAGAGTAGAGAGGTACGGGAAGCGGTCGGGTCGCTCGCGGCGCGCGTTCAGTCCTCCTCCTCGCGGAGTTCGACGTAGGTCGTCCGGAGCGTGACGGGCGTCACGTCGGCGGCGTCGGCCGCCTCGCGCTGGGTCAGCCCGTAGCTCCGCTCGCGGGCGGCGGTGTAGAGGCAGGCGGCGGCGACGCCGCCCGGGTTCCGCCCGACGACGAGGCCCCGGTCGTGGGCCACGCCGGCCAGTTCGCGGGCGCGGCGTTCGAGTTCCCGCGGCACGTCGAGCTCCGAGGCGAACCGCGCGAGGTACTCGCGGGGGTCGACGGGCCCGGTCGGCAGACCCAGTTCGCGGTTCAGGGCGTCGAAGGCCACCCGCAACTCGTCGCGCGTGGCCTTCGCGTCGGCGACCACCTCGCCGACGGGTCGGGCGATGCCGTCGGC
>CAYYSW010000209.1:0-5022 GCA_964474395.1 uncultured Halobacteriales archaeon | reverse complement strand
AGTGTACGCCGCCGCCCGACAGGCCGGCGTTCCCCGTTCGCTCGACGAGATCGCCGACGTCTCCCGGGTCGAGAAGAGCGAGATCGCCCGCACCTACCGCTACGTGGTCCGGGAACTCGGCCTCGAGGTGAAGCCCGCGGACCCCGAGAGCTACGTTCCCCGGTTCGCCAGCGCCCTCGGCCTCTCGGACGAGGCGGAGAACCGCGCGCGCAGCCTCCTGCGGAACGCGAAGGAGAAGGGCGTCCACTCGGGCAAGTCGCCGGTCGGCCTCGCCGCCGCCGCCGTCTACGCCGCCGCCCTCCTCACCAACGAGAAGACGACGCAGGCCGCCGTCAGCGACGTCGCGGACATCTCGGAAGTGACCATCCGCAACCGCTACCACGAGCTGCTGGAAGCCGAACAGGACCTCCCGCTGTAAGGGCGTAAGGGCGTTCTCCGGCCCGGCAACCGCACGACCCGTTTTTGTGTCGCCGCCCTACGGTATACACCGATGGGTCCGCCCTACGATCCGACGTACGGTCTGCTGTTGTTCGTCCTCCCGACCACGGTGGTCGTCGGCCTCGGCTCCCCCATCGTCTCGACCTCGACCCGCGGGCGTGGGCCGGCCCCGGGGTGCTGTGGCCCGGCCTGGCCTTCCTCTCGATGGCCCTCGGCGGGGTCCTCGGCCTCGTCGTCTCGCGCCGGCCCGAGTGGTCCGTCGCCGGTCGGCGCGTCGACCACCACACGGTCCGCAGCTTCGCGACGCTCTCGCTCGGCGTCGCGATGCTCGTCCTCGGGGCGGCCGACCTCGCCGAGGGGGACCTCTTCGGCCTCGCGACGCTCGGGACGGCCGCCTTCACGGGCGTCATCGGCGTCGGGACGATGCTCCGGAGCCCCCACTTCGTCCCGGGAATGGTGGGGGGCGTAGGGTCAACCGCAAGACACTAGCTCTCGGCCGATCAGTCGCCGGTATATGCAGACCGCGCACGCCGTCCACGTCGCCGACGCGCGCGAGATGGCCCTTCCCCCCGATTCGGTCGAACTCGTCGTCACCTCCCCGCCCTACCCGATGATAGCGATGTGGGACGACCTGTTTCGCGACCTCGACCCGGCGGTCGGCGAGGCCCTCGACGCCGAGGACGGCGACCGCGCCTTCTCGCTGATGCACGACTGCCTCGACGCGGTGTGGGACGGCGTCTGCGAGGCGCTGGCGCCCGGCGGACTCGTCTGTGTCAACGTCGGCGACGCGACCCGTTCGTTGGGAGAGTTCGAACTCCACCCGAACCACGTCGAGGTGACGAGACGGCTGCGCGACCGGGGCCTCTCGCAGTTGCCGGGCCTCCAGTGGCGCAAGCCGGTCAACCGCGCGACGAAGTTCATGGGTTCGGGGATGCTCCCGCCCAACGCCTACCCCACGCTCGAACACGAACACCTGCTGGTCTTCCGCAACGGCGGCCCCCGACAGATGGAGCCCGGCGCGGACGAGCGCTACGAGGCGGCGTACTTCTGGGAGGAACGCAACGAGTGGTTCTCGGACCTCTGGGAGTTCACCGGGGTCGGCCAACGGCTCGCCGAGGGCGAGGACGGGGGCCGCCTCTCGCCCGAGACCCGCGAACGCTCCGGGGCGTACCCGCTCAGGCTCCCCCTCCGGCTGATACGGATGTTCTCGACGTACGGCGACACGGTCCTCGACCCGTTCTGGGGGACCGGGACGACGACGCTGGCGGCGATGTTCGCCGCCCGCGAGTCGGTGGGCTACGAACTCGACGCCGACCTCGTGCGGGCGTTCGACGACCGACTGGCGGGACTGCCCGAGCGGTCGGCGGAGCGCGCCCGCGCTCGCCTGGAGCGACACGTCGCGTTCACGGAGGGTCGCGAGGACCTCTCCTACGAGGCCGAACACTACGACTTCCCCGTGATGACGAAACAGGAGCGACGCATCCGCCCGCGGGTCGTCGAGCGGGTCGAACCCACCCCCTCGGGGTACGTCTGCGAGCACACCCCGGTCGAGTTTTGAGGGGGGCCGCACAACGCCCGGTATGGACTTCGAGGAGTTCGTCCTCGCGGCGAGCACGGGTGACCTCGGCGTGGAGCCCGCAGCTCGCGGGGACGCGGACGCCGTCGAGTTCCGGATGGACCTCGCCGAGGACCCGCTGGACGCGCTCGTCGGGTACGACGGCGAACTGCCGGTGCTCGCGACCAACCGCATCGAGTGGGAGGGAGGGGAGGCCGAGGACGGCCCCGAACGACTGGAGGACCTGCGCATCGCCGCCGAACACCCCCGCGTCGAGGCCGTCGACCTCGAACTGTCGGCCATCGCGGGCGAGGAGGACGACCCGCTCCGGACCATCGCTCACGCCCGCGAACACGGCGCGACGGTGGTCGTCTCGATTCACGACTTCGAGGAGACGCCCGCCAGACGGGAGATGTCGCGCCTGCTCGACCAGGCACTGGAGTTCGGCGACGTCGGGAAACTGGCCGTCACCGCCGACTCCGCCGACGACGTCCTCCAGTTGCTGGCGGTGACGCGGGGGAGGGAGAACGCCGGCGACGCCGTCGCCACGATGGCGATGGGCGAGGCGGGGCGTCACTCGCGGGCCGTCGCGCCGCTGTACGGGTCGCGTATCGGCTACGCCCCCGTCGACCCGGCGGAGGCCACCGCGCCCGGCCAGTACGACCTCGCGACGCTCAGGGACCTCGTCGACCGCCTCTCGTAGGCCCCGTCCGGGCGGCGACCTGCCCGGTGTCAACACAACGCTCATGTTCGTCGGCACGAGACTCCCGACGATGGCCGCCCGTCGCCCCTGGCTCGCCGCCGCGCTGGCCGTCCTCTACCCCGGACTGGGCCACGTCTACCTGCGGGAATGGCTCCGTGCGTTGCTGTGGTTCCTCCTCGCGTTCTCCACCGCGATGCTGGTCGTCCCCGACTCGGCGGTCCAGGGCGGCGGTATCGAGGCGATACTGGAGGCACAGACGACGCTCCCGCCGATGGCGATGGCCGCGCTCGTCGCCGTCACCGTCTTCAGCGTCATCGATGCCTACTGGCTCGCCACCCGGGACGACGCGCCGCGCGTCGCCGCCGGCGACCGGACCGACCCGACGGGTACGGGCGGTCGCGATGGCGACGGCGAGCGCGGGGAGGTCCGCTGCCCGGACTGCGGGCGGACGGTCGACGGGGAGGAGTACGGCTTCTGCCCCTGGTGTGCGGCGGAGCTCGACACCGCAGGGCGGGCCGTCGAGGAGGAGGAGTCGGGGAGCGCCGGGCCCTCGTAGTTACTGGAACATCCGGAGGGGCTGGGCCTGCGAGCTCTCGTCGTTCTCGGCCTGTTGCATCCGCTGGGCGAGTCGCTCGCGGGCGTCGCGTATCTCCTCGGCCTGTTCGACGAGTTCGTCGGTGTCCACCTCGATGTCGGCCAGCGGCGCGACGCCGTGCTCGAGGACGGCACGGGCCGCCTCGGGGTCCGGGAACTGCCGGCTGGCCTCCGCGATGAGGCCGACGCTCGTCAGGTCGCGGGTGCTCGCCTCGTAGAGCAGCGCGCCCGTCGGGCCGCTGACGAGGCCGCTCTCGCGGGGCGGGACGATGCCCGCCTCGTCGAGCAGGGCCGTCCCGTCGCCCGTGGCGACGCCGTACAGTTCCGGGACCTCGTCCCCTTTCTCGCTCGGGAGGCCGCTGATGTACAGGGGCATGACGTCGTTCTCGACCAGCCAGTTCGTCAGGCAACTGGCGAACTCGTCGGCGCTCTGTGAGGAGACGGGGACGTCGCTCTGGAGGACGAGCAGGTTCCGCTCCTCGTCGGCGTACAGACGGACCGGCGGGCGGAGCGCCGAGGACTCGCCCTCGTAGGTGGCGACCTGCGGGAGGCCCTCGCAGTGCAGCGACCCGTAGAGGGTCATGTCGAACGTCGAGACGAGGTGGTCGGCCGCTATCTTGCCGACGAGCCCGATGCCGGGCAGTCCCTCCACGAGCGTCGGCGCGTCGAGGTCGAGGTCGGCCGTGATGGAGACGTGTGCCATGTCGTCTCTTCGCCTGGTGGTCGGTTAACGTTACCCCCGCGGGGTGGGCGTCGGGCCCACGCGCCGCCCCCACGCCCCGACGCGGATGGAAACGCACAAACGCGCCGGGAGGGAAGCGCGGGCATGGTTCTGGAGCGATACGACCCGCTCGTCGACGACGTCGAGGCCTTCCACGCGGCCTGCGAGCGGCCGCTCCCGTCGGTGGTCCGGGTGAACACCCTCAAGGCCACCGTCGAACGCGCGAAACGGGCGCTGAGCGAGGAGGACGAGGCCTTCGAACAGGCCGGGTGGAACCCCGAACTCCTGCGACTGGAGTCCCGGTCGCCGGGCAACACGTGGCCGTACTTCCACGGCTGGGTGTACGGCCAGGAGGAGGTCAGCGCCCTCCCGGCGCTGGTCCTCGACCCACAACCGGGCGAGCGGGTCCTCGACCCGTGTGCCGCGCCGGGGAGCAAGACGACGCAACTCGCGGCGCTGATGGACGACACGGGGACGCTCGTCGCCAACGACTCCAACCTCGGGCGGCTCTCGGCCCTGCGGTCGAACGCCGAGCGCTGTGGCGTGACGAACGTCGCGGTCACCCACGGTGACGCGCGCAACTTCTCGCTGAAGCCCTTCGACATGGCGGAGTTCGACCGCGTGCTGGTGGACGTTCCCTGTTCCTGCGAGGGGACGATTCGCAAGAACCCCGACACGCTCGACGAGTGGAGCCTCTCGCACGTCGAGGGCATCGCGGGCGTCCAGCGGGGCATCCTCGAACGCGCGATACAGGTCACCCGCGACGGCGGAACGGTGGTGTACTCGACGTGTACGTTCGCCCCCGAGGAGAACGAGGGCGTCGTCGACTGGGTGCTCGACCGGGAGGACTGCCGGGTCGTGCCCTTCGAGACGAACCTCGAGACGCGCCCCGGCGTCACCGAGTGGAACGACGAGACGTACGACGACTCCCTGCGACACGCGAGGCGAGTCTACCCCCACCTCAACGACACGGGTGGGTTCTTCTGTGCGAAACTGGAGGTGGGCGCGTGA
>CAYYSW010000208.1:0-5030 GCA_964474395.1 uncultured Halobacteriales archaeon | reverse complement strand
AGTGGTACTGCTGGCCCTTGCGTTCGAGCATCGACTCGCGGTCCCACATCCGCCGTTCCCACTGCTCGAACTCCTCGGCGAGATAGGGCAGGAACTCGGCGGTGTAGTAGGAGACGGGCGAGGGGATGCCGAAGGCGTCGGGGAAGCAGGCGAGCAGGAAGGCGTCCTCCTGGTCCTCGGCCTCCTTCTCGATGAGTTCGTAGGCCGGGTGCGATATCATCCCGTGATAGAGGCCGCGGAGCCACTCCTCGACCTGCTCGCGGAAGGCGGCGATGCGCGCTTCGAGGTCCATGTCACCGACTGGCGCGTGGCGCGTGGAAAAGGGTATCGGGGCCAAACGCGGGCGTGCAGGTCAGGCGGCCCGGGTGGATGGAACCTCGACCGGGCGCACCCGCAGCGTCACCACGCCGTCGGCGTCGGCGGGCGCGTCGAACCGGAGGAGTCGCGCGGCCCCCGAGCGGTCGGACCCGGCGAGGACGTAGCCGTCGGCGAGCGCCACCACCGACTGGGCGTTCCCGCCGTCGTCGAACGTCCGGACCCACTCGACGGCCGCCCCATCGGCGCGTACCTTCGCGACGACGGGCGCGGCGACGCTTGCCGGGGCCGCCCACGAGCCGTAGCTCCCGGCGACGAGGTAGCCGCCATCGGGGGTGGCCGCGAGGTCCTCCGGCGAGAACGACCGGGCGACGGCGCTCGGGCGGTACGCGTAGCTCCAGACGACGGCCCCCTCGGCGTCGATTCGCGTCACTACTGGGGCAGTACCGACCGCGCCGTCGGTGCTCAGCAGGACGAACCCGCCGTCAACGGCGACAGCGCGGCTGAACGCCGTGCCGTAGCGCCGACTCCAGCGGGTGTCCCCGGCGGGGGCGAACACCTCGCCGGCCAGCCCGTCCATCGCCCCCCCGGCGCCCGCCCCCGTCAGCAGGAAGCCGGTTGGCGTTACGAGGAAGTCGGTGACGGCGCCGTCGACGCCGGCCAGGACGCTCGGAACGTCCCAGCGGGGCGTGCCGTCCGCTTCGAGGTAGGCGACCCGCGTCGTGTGTTCGTCGTCCGGATAGCCGTACGACCCGGCGAGGAGGAATCCCCCGTCGGAGGCGCGCTCGACGGCCACGATGGGGCTCGCCCCGTCCGTGCCGAGTTCGCGGCGCCACCGCTCGGACCCGTCGGCCGCCAGCCGGACCGCCCAGCCGTCGAGGAAGGGCCCCCGCGTCGAACTGTTGCCGACGGCGACGACGCCGCCGTCGGCCGTCGTGACGGCGTCGAGCAGGCCGACGCCGGCGACGGTGTGGCGCCACTGCTCGACGCCCGAGCGGTCGGTGCGTACGATCAGCCCGTCCGGGCGGTGTTCGTCGCTGGCGGCGGTGTGGCCCACCGCGACGAACCCCCCGTCGGCCGTCGGGATGACGCGCCGGAACTGCGCGACCGCTCCGACGGCGAAACGGCGGTCCCACCCGACGCCCGCTCCGGGGCCTCCCCCGACCCACTCGTTGTTCAGACAGCCCGCGGTCGCTGCGACCAGCGCGGCCGCTCCGGTTTGCAACACGTCACGACGGCTCAGCATACGATTACAGTAATAGGTCGTTCGAGAGCATAAAACAGCACCCGGGCGTCGGCCCGCCACGAGCGGGCAAGGACCACCCGTATCCGGACGGGTCGTCACATCCGAGACGGATGGTCCTCCCGCCCGCGCTCGTCGTCCCGACGCTCGTCGCCGTCGCCTTCCTCGGCGGGGTCGTCGTCTCCTCGATCGGTCCCGGCGGCATCTTCCTGCTCACGGCGCTGTACCTGTTCACCTCGCTGTCGAACGTCGCCATCGCGGGGACGGCCAGCGCGACGTTCACCGGCGGCGCGATACTCGGCAGCGCCGTCTACGCCCGGTCGGGCGAGATGGACTGGCGGCTGGTCGCCGCCGTCGGCATCGCCGCGAGCGCCGGCACCCGCCTCGGCGTGAGCGTGAACACCGGTATCTCGCGGGCGACGTTCGGCCTCCTCCTGAGCGCCCTGCTGGCCGTGACGGGCCTGGTCGTGCTCTACCGCGAGTACGCCGACCTCGACCCGGTCGTCCGCCCGGACGCCGACACGGCCCGCGGGCTCGCGACGCTGGCGGCCATCGGCCTCGGTATCGGCTTCTTCGGCGGCCTGCTGGGTATCGGCGGGGCGGCGCTGACGGTGCCGGCGCTCGTCCTCGTGGGCGTCCCGATGCTCCCCGCCCTCGCCGCGACGCAGGCCGTCGTGGTGTTCGTCTCCGCGTTCACGACGCTGAACTACCTCCTCGTCGGGGCGGTGGTCCTGCCGCTGGCGCTCTACACCGGCGGGGCCTACCTGCTCGGCACGCTGGTCGGGTGGCGGGTCGCCCACCGGGTCGAGGCCGCCCGCCTGAAGGCCGCGCTCGGGGCCGTCCTCGTCGCCCTCGCGCCACTGCTCTACCTCCGGTAGGTCGGAGAGGGGCCAACGCCGACGCTAAGTAGCGCACCGCCGTACGGTGGCCCCATGAACGACGGCACGCCGGTCACCGTCCTCAGCGGTGCGCTGGGGGCGGGCAAGACGACGACGCTGAACCACCTGCTGACGAACGCCGACCGAAAGCTCGCCGTCCTCGTCAACGACATGGGCGAGGTGAACGTCGACGCCGCGCTCATCGAGAACCGCGAGGGCGGCGTCGCGGAGCTCTCGAACGGCTGCATCTGCTGTGACCTGCGCGACGACCTGGAGGTGGAGGTCTCCCGTCTCGCCCGCGAGCGCGAGTTCGACCACCTCGTCGTCGAGTCCTCCGGCATCAGCGAACCCGCGCCCGTCGCCCGCCTGTTCACGACGGGACCCGCGAGCGCCCCCTACGACCTCGACACCCTCGTGACGGTCGTCAACGCCGCCGAGTTCCTCGACACCGTCGGCGGGAGCGAGACGGTGACGACCGAACGGGTCGCCCGTCAGCGCCCCGACCGGGTCGAGAGCGAGGGGGACGTGCTCCCCCTCTCGGACCTGCTGGTCGCGCAGGTCGAGACGGCGAACGTCCTCCTCCTGAACAAGTGCGACCTGGTGAGCGAGGCGGAGCTCGCGGAGGTCGAGGAGCTCCTGGCGTCGCTCAACCCCGACGCGCGGGTCCTGCGGGCCACCCACGGTGAGGTGATCCCCGCCGACCTGCTGGACACGGACACCTTCGACCTCGAGACCGTCAGCGAGACGGAAGCCTGGCAGCGTGCGGTCGAGCACGCCGAGGGCGCGGACGACGGCCACGACCACGCGGGCCACAGCCCGCAGGACACCTACGGCATCGACTCGTTCGTCGTCCGCGCCCGCCGGCCGCTCCACCCCGGCCGGTTCGCCGACTTCCTCCGCGAGTTCCCCGAGGGCGTCGTCCGGTCGAAGGGACTGGTGTGGGTCGCGGGCCGCGAGGACGTCTCGCTGCACTTCAGTCAGGCCGGCCCCTCCCGGCGCGTGGCGGTGCAGGGCCGCTGGATAGCCAGTCTCCCCGAATCCCGCCAGTCCGTCCAGCGGAAGATGCACCCCGAGGTCGAGTGGGACGAGGAGCACGGCGACCGGCGCGTCGAGGTGGTGTTCATCGGGAAGGAGATGGACGAGGCGACGATTCGCGCGCGGATGGAGGAGTGCCTGCTCACCGACGAGGAGTTCGGAGACGGAGGGGACTTCGAGAACCCCTTCCCCCACGAGGGCGACGACGACGCGTTCGTCGCATAGGGGGAGTCCGGCGGTCCCGCCCTCAGCAGGCGTCCGCGACGGCGTCCAGCGCGCGCTCCAGTTCCCCCCGGCGCTTCCAGCCCGCGAGCCGGTCGAAGACGGCGGGCCCGCCCGTGAGGACGGTCGAGCGGGCGACCACGCGCGAGCCCTCGTCCTCGGGGGTGACGGTCACGACGGTCTCCAGTCGGTCGAGGGGCCCCTCCCGCAGTCGGTAGGCGATGCCGTCCTCGCGTTCCTCGAAGGCCAGGAGGAGTTCCAGGCCGTAGCCGCCGGCCCGGACGAGCGTCTCGCCCTCCCCGCCCTCGACGCCGCGCACGTCGAAGCTCCCTTCCGCCTCGACGAGCGCGACCGGCGAGAGCACGCGCTGGACGACGGCGGGCGGCGCACGGACGAACCGCGAGACCTCGACGTCCACACCCCGACTACCCCTCAGGGAACCAAAAACGGGAGGGTCAACAGCAGGAGCACGCCGACGGCGACGAGGGCGACGTAGAACAGCTGCCGGACGCGGAGCTCGGGTGGCACCTCCCCCCGGAGCGCCGGGCGGTGCTCGCGGACCAGTCGGTGGTGGGCCGCCAGCGTCAGCCCGACGAACACCAGCGAGCAGGCCAGCAGGCCCGCCTCGATGGGGAGGCCGAGTGCGAGGCAGTACACCGGCCCGAACGAGAACGTCACGAGGAACGCGGTGCCCGTCGCGACGAGGAACGGGACCGGGTCCACCCGCTCGCCCTCCCGGTTGCGGAGTCCGGGGCGCACGGACCCCCCTCCGGGGCGTGTCCCCGTATAGCTAGGTACAAAGCCCCGGGCGACCCAGAGGCGTCCGATGGCTGGAGACGGTGACATCCGGGTCCTACTCGTGCTCGACGTCCTCCTCTCGGCGGCGTTCGCGGCCGTCGTCCTCTGGGGGCTGGACTTCGCGGGCATCGTCCCGTGGACGACGGTGAACTTCGTCGGGGGCGCGCTGGCCGTCGCCGTCCTGACGTACGTGGTCGTCCTCCGACAGTAGCTCCGGGCGTTTCCACAGCGTTATACTGCCGGCCCCGTTCCGAGACGAGTAATGACCATCGAGGAGCGCACGAACGCGTCGCTCGTCACCCACGCACTGGCCCGCGACACCCTCTCGCGCATCCGCGACGTCGGCACGTCGCAGGTCTCGTTCCGGAAGGGGCTCGTGAAACTGGGGCGCATCTGCGGCTACGAGATCATCGACGGCGCGATGGAGACGGAGTACATCCCCGTCGAGACCCCTCTCACGGAGATGACCGGCGAGCGCGTCACCGGGATGGACGACGTCGTCATCATCAACGTCCTCCGGGCGGCCACGCCGTTCGTCG
>CAYYSW010000207.1:0-5031 GCA_964474395.1 uncultured Halobacteriales archaeon | reverse complement strand
GGCGGACGACAGCGCACGCAGTTGGTGATGCGGACGTCCGAGCGCGCGAGGCCCCGGTCGTCGAGGGCGGCGTCGAGGACGCTCCCCGACCGCCCGACGAACGGTTCGCCCTGCTCGTCCTCCTGTGCGCCCGGGCCCTCGCCGACGAACAGCAGGTCGGCGTCCTCGCTCCCGGTGCCGTTGACGATGCGCGACCGGGACTCACAGAGGGCCGGACAGCGCGTACAGCCCTCCACCTCCAGGCCGTCCATGTGCTCCAGGCTCATATCGGAACGCCGCGCGGCAGGGCCAAAGCCCGTGCGGTCGCTCGTGCAGGCCGCCGTCGGGCGGCGGGGGTCGGCGGCGTCAGTCGCCGGTCCCGTCCGTCCGCCGGTAGTCGTCGCCCGCCCGCGCGGCGAGGCGCGCGACCCGAAGCGGTTCCGGGCGGCCCCCCTCGGGGGTGAACGCCCGGACGACGTCCGCCGCCTCGTCGTCACCGACGCCGACGGCCCGGACGTACACCGTCTCGCCGTTCACCGCGACGGGCGAGCGTGGGGGCTGGCGGTCGTACGTCGCGAGGCGGTCGTCGAGGGCGTCGCCCGAGAACTGTTCTCGCAGGGCGGGAGCGAGCCCCGGGCTCGCCTCGAAGGACACCGAGAGGACGGGCCGCTCGGTTCCCTCGTGGAGTGCGGGCAGGTCGAGGAGGTTGAACCACGCGGGGGCGATGCCGGCCACGAGGAGGTAGCGGACGTCCTCGCGGCCCAGCGACTCGTAGAGCGAGCGGATACGACCGGTGGCGTCGGTGCCACCGACGGTTATCGAGGAAAAGGCGAGGCCGTCGAGGGCGCGGTCGGTGCGGACAACCGCGCCCGCGACGGTGCTCCGTTCGCCGGCCGTGTACGACTCGGCGACCCCGAGCGCACGGCCGTAGGTCGCCACGGCAGCTCAGTCTTTCATCTCTTCGAGCCGGCTGAGGAGTTCGTCGTTGGACTCCTCGAACTCGAACTCTACTTCGCCCTTGTGGGCCTCACCGGTCGCGAGGCTCTCGTCGTCCTCGAAGTCGGTGTTGATTTCCTGATTGTCCTGCTCGGACTCATCGTAGCTACCGAAGCCCATTGTACACGGTCGTTAGGAATTGCCCGGGAAAAGTGTTGGGTGGGGGTAGTGGGTGCGTGCTCCTGTAGGTAGGCTGAAGTGGCCGCCACCCCCTGACGGACGTATGGATGTCCACAACGTCACGGCCGACGCCGAGACGTTCACCTGCAACGCCTACCTCGCGCTGGGCGACAGTCCGACGCTCGTCGACGCCGGCGCGATGCCTGGCGTCGTGGACGTCGTCCGCGAGCACACCGACACGATCGACCGGGTCGTGCTCACCCACCAGCACGGCGACCACGTTTCGGAACTCGACGCCGTCCTCGACGCCTTCGACTGCGACTGCTACGCCTACGCCGAACACACCGGGCGGACCCACGCTCTGGGGGACGGCGACACCGTCACCATCGGCGAGGAGTCCTTCGAGGCCGTCTACACCCCCGGTCACGCGGCCGACCACCTCGCGTTCGTGAGCGACACGACACTGTTCAGCGGCGACGTCGTCGTCCACGACGACGGCGCGTTCGACTACGGCAGTTTCGGGCGGACCGACATGCCCGGCCAGTCCCGCGAGCGCCTCATCCAGTCCATCGAGGACCTCCTCGACCGGCTGCCCGACGGCGTCGAGCACATGTACTCGGGCCACGGAGGCGTCTTCCACGGCGACGTCCGCGACGTCGTCGAGACCTCCCTCGAACGCGCCCAGCGGCGCGAACCGAAGTACCCAGACGACGACTGACCGCGCGCGCCGGTCGGTCCCTGACTCGGAGACGGGTTCGCACGGCTCCCGAAACGGTTTCGTTTCCCCCGTGTAGGTCAACCCATGCCCGGACCCGTCTTCATCGAGGGTGACGCGGTGTCGCTTCGGACCGTCGAGGAGGAAGACCTCGACTTCCTCCAGCGGACCGTCAATGCGCCGAACGTGCGCCGCTATCTCGGCGCACGCGACCCCATCAACGGGACGCAGGAACGCGAATGGTTCGAGGAGCGCGCCTCCGACGACGGTCACGCGACCCTGCTGGTCTGTCGCGGCGAGGAGCCGATGGGCACCGTCGGCGTCCACCCCCGCGGGAACAGCGGGGTCAACGCCGAACTCGGCGTCCTCCTCGCCGAGGAGTTCTGGGGCCACGGCTACGGCACCGAGGCCAGCCGCCTCGTCACGGACTACGCCTTCCGCGAGAAGCGCTTCCACCGCGTGTTCGCTCGCGTCTTCGAGGGGAACGTCGGCTCGCGGCGCATCTGGGAGAAACTCGGCTTCCGCCACGAGGCGGCCCTCGAGGAGGCCGAGTTCATCGACGGCGAGTACGTGACCGTCCACCACTACGCCGCCCTCGCCGACGACTGGATGGACGACGGGGAGTAGCGAACGGGCGGCGCTGCCGACGACCCGCGCCGCTGGCGTCACGGACCCGCCGCCCCTCGTCGTGGCTCGTCGGGCCGACGGGGCGGTGGCACCGTCCCCCCGCGGACGGTTCGTCCGACGCCGGCTTCCGTTCGCTCGTGTCCTCTCCCCTATCTATCGGATATGCGTCCAGAAGGACGGCCGGTGGTGGCCGGTTCGGTGCGGATAACAGGAGTTATCCGCGGGTATCCACCAGTAGCGGTGTGCGCTCGCTCGCTTCCTACCCACAGCTCGCCGGTGAGCTCTTCGAGACCGTCCAGCTGTCGGAGGCGTTCGACGACTCGAAGACGTTCGTCGACACCGTCCCCGACCGCGAGGTGTCGACCATCAGGGAGCGCTTCGAGCACGAACGCGACGACCCCGACTTCGACGTCGGGGCGTTCGTCTCCGAGTCGTTCGTCCTCCCGGAGGACCCCGTCACCGCCGCCGACCCCTCGACGGTCTCGATGGAGTGGTACATCGACGAACTCTGGACACACCTCATCCGGGAGCCCAGCGAGTCCGGGGAGTGGAACACGCTGCTGCCCGTACCCAACCGGTACGTCATCCCCGGCGGCCGGTTCCGCGAGAGCTACTACTGGGACACGTACTTCACCGCCACCGGACTGGCCGTCACGGGCCGCATCGACCTCATCGACGACCTCGCGGCGAACTACGCGGCGCTCATCGAGGAGTACGGCTGCGTCCCGAACGGCAACCGCCTCTACTACGCGAGCCGCTCGAACCCGCCGGTGTTCTGCCACCTCCTCGATATCCTCGAGAGCGAACGCGGGGTCGATGCGGTCGCCGAGTACCTCCCCGCCCTCCGGCGCGAACACGAGTTCTGGATGGACGGCGCGGAGGGGACGACCGACGACGACCCGGCCGCCCGCCGGGTCGTCCGGACCGACGAGGGCGTCCTCAACCGGTACTGGGACGACCGGGCCGTCCCCCGCGAGGAGTCCTACCGCGAGGACGTCCACCTCGCGGAGGCCACCGACCGGGACGACCGGCAGGTCTACCGGGACGTCCGGGCGGCCTGCGAGTCCGGCTGGGACTTCAGCAGCCGGTGGTTCGCGGACCCCGAGGACCTCGCGACGATCCGGACGACGGACCTCCTCCCGGTGGACCTGAACGCGTTCTGCTACGCGATGGAGTCGAAGCTCTCGCGCTGGGAGCGCGCCCACGGGAACTCCGAGCGCGCCGACCGGTACGCCAGCGCCGCCGAGCGACGCCGGGCGGCGGTCGACACCCACTGCTGGGACGAGGAGGCGGGCTTCTACTTCGATTACTGCTGGTCGGAGGGCCGCCGGACCGACACGTGGTCGCTCGCGGCCGTCGTCCCCCTGTTCTGCGGGATGGCGTCGGACCAGCAGGCGGCCGCGGTCGCGGCCCACCTCCACGAGCACTTCCTCCACCCCGGGGGACTGGTGACGACGCTGACGAGGTCGGGCGAGCAGTGGGACTACCCCAACGGCTGGGCGCCGCTGCACTGGATGGCCGCCGTGGGTCTCCGACAGTACGGGTACGACCGGCTCGCGGAGGTGGTCGCCGGCCGGTGGCTCGACCTCAACCGCGGCGTGTTCGACCGCGAGGGCCTGATGCTCGAGAAGTACGACGTCACCGGCGGCACCAGCACCGGCGCCGGCGGCGGCGGGGAGTACCCCCTCCAGTTCGGCTTCGGCTGGACGAACGGCGTCGCCCTCGCGCTGCCCGCGCTGTTCTACTGACTCACACTGCCGTGCCCGGCGGGGCGGTCCGCCTTCAGAGGACCTAGTTCCCGCTCGTAGCCGTGTGACCCGTCCTCGTCCTGCCACGAGCGAGCGGGGCGGGAGTCCCATCGAGAGGGGCGACGGTCTCCCGTCGGTCGCGGTTCCCCTGTCTCTCTGTGAACTATCCCCTTCCCGTCCCTCGCCGTCATCGCATGCAGTCGACGACACGACCACTCGAACGGGACGGCAGAGTCGCGGTTCGGACGGTCAGTTTCGGCCGTCGCGGTTGCGGACCAAGCGGGGTTCGTAACCCTGCGCGTTCCGGATGAAGTAAGCGGTAGTTCCGCCCGTAACCCCGCCGACGATGAACGTGAACGCCCACGAAGGTAACGCTGGAAACGCGACGACCAGTACATATGTACTGAGGACTCCGACTAGTAGGCCGATAACGAGCGACGATGCGAGGCCGTAGCACACGTCGGGGAACGGCCGACTCTTCCCGGACTTCGTGAGCGAACCCATCAGAGAGACACCGCCTCGAGGTGGTCGGGAGCGTTCCCGGAGTAGACCGCGCCGTTCGTGCTGACTCGCCCGTCGAGACGGAAGAACATCTCAGCGCTCCGGAACTGCCACAACGGCTTGTAAGTTTCGCTGAGGAACACGTCGACTCCTACTGCGGCTCGCGCTATCTAGTGAGGTGCCGACATCTACATGAAGTCCGCAATCCCGCTCTGCTTGTTCTTGTCGTTCTCGAACACGCTTTCGAGACTCTTCTCCAGCACTTCGAGGCGCTGTTTCGTGTAGTCCCGGCAGTCGAACTCCTCGGCGACGTGGATGGCGGTGTCCATGTACTTGTTCACCGAC
>CAYYSW010000206.1:0-5090 GCA_964474395.1 uncultured Halobacteriales archaeon | reverse complement strand
CCTCGAGGAGGAGAACCTCATCGAGCCGTCCAGCCAGGGTGCCATCACGACCGACACCACCGCGGAGTTCGTCTCGGACCTCGACGGCAAGGTCGACGAGATCATCGACAAGCTGGAGGGGATGAAAATAGACGAGATGGCGGAAATCGAATCCTGAACGCCTGAAATCGACAGTTCGTCACGCTCCCGACCTCTGGAGCGCCAGTCATAGCTCCGGCACCGTCACGTGGAAACGCCGGTCGCGTGCCTCCACCAGACAGAGGTGATAGCCCCGTTTTCGCGTCGCGCGGACGTAGCTCGCACGCTTTCTCCCGCCGAGTAGCCCCCCGCTCGTCGTCACCTCGTCGGCCAGTTCGAGCGCCGTCGGGTCGAAGAAACTCGACGCGACGAGGAACGCCCCCGCGAAGCGGTCGTGGACCGCCGCCACCTCGTTCGCGCTCGTCAGGAGCGCCTCCATCTCCCCGTCGGTCGCGGGCTCCCGCGAGTCGTGGAGGTCCACACAGACCAGCGGGTTGCCCAGTCGATCCCGACAGACCACGTCGAACTCGACGCTCCCCTCCTCCACCTCCACCGCGCCGTGAAACTGGGCGCGGTCCACCGCTGGAATCACGTCACAGAGCGCCCGGAGCGCGTCGCCGCGGCCCGTCTCGCGGACCTCGAAGAGGAGGTCGCGGAGGAACCAGTCGACGAAGGCGTGTCCGAGGGTCCCGTCGAGGAACGACTCGAAGGGGACCCCGTCGACCGCCACCGTCTCCGCGTCGAAGCGGGTGTGGTGTTCGAGGCCGAGGTTCTCGCCTACCGCCTCGCGGTCCCCCGCCGTCGGCGCGTCGGCAAGCGTCGTGTCTCCCCGCGACCGGTAGCGCACGAACAGGTCCGTCTCGGCCAGGGCCGCCGACGGAGCCATCTCGCGTCGCTCGCCGCCCTCGCCGTCCGGGTGGTTCCCGTCTCCTCCCCCGGTTTCGAGCGCCGCGATACGACCTTCGAGGCGGTCGACCTCGTCGCGGAGTCGGTCGCGCTCGGCCCCGACGCTGTCGCGCTCGTTCGCGACCCGGACGGCCTCCCGCTCGGCCGCCTCGAGGCGCCGTTCGAGGGCGGCCGCGCGTCGACGGAGCGACTCGGCCTCCCTGCTGCCGGCCTCCGTGACGTCCGGCCCGATGTCGCGGTCGTCCATCGATACCTCCGCGGTTCCGTCGTCCGACGTCTCGGCGACGTCGCACACGGCGGGGGGCAGCCCCTCGGGAATCGTCGGCGGTTCGGGCACGCCGGGGTGTTCCCCGTCGGGACCGGTCGATGCGTCCGGGACGTCAGGCGCGTCGACCGCGTCGCGCGCGGCGAACCGGCCGTCCTCCAGCCCGCCGGCGGCCGTCTTCGACTCGACGCCGCCGTCGCTCACCGCCGCGACGGTCCCGTCCGAGTCGGGCGCCCCCGGTGTCTCGGACGGTCCGGCGACCGGATCGTCGAGCGCGCCGTCCGCCGGGTCGGCCTCCGGCGGATCGCTATCCAGCACGTCGCCCGCGCCGTCGGTGTCCGCGTCGGGTCCCGAACCGTCGTCGCTGTCCGCCAGCGTGTCCGGCTCCGGTTCGGCCGCGTCGGCTACCGGGACGGTGGAGGCGGGCGCCTCGCCCGGGGCCGGGCCGGGGACGTCGCGTACGTCGAGCGGCGTCGCGGTCACGGTGTAGAGGCCGACCTCGTCGCACGCACGCTCGAAGGCCGCCTCGCCGGTCAGCAGTCGGTCGCTCCCGCCGACGAACGCCGCGTAGGTCGGTTCGCCGCCGTAGTAGGCGACGTAGTAATCGCCGCTGAGGACGTTCTCCGAGAGTTCGAGGTAGCCGGTGAACCCGCCCTCGCGGAGGGTGGCGTGGACCTCGGAGAGCGGGGTCCGGCCGGTGTAGTACTGCCCGCGGTCCTCGCCGTCGCCGGCGAGCATCGCAAAGAGGAGCGGGAGGGCGGGATCGGGCGCCTCGTGGACGGTCGCGCTCGCCTCGGCCACGGCGTCGAGGCTCCTCCCGGCGCCCACGAGACGGCCGTTGAGTACGAACAGCCACGAGTCGCCCCCGGCGACCGCCCCGGTGAACGACTCGTCTGCGAGCCCCCGAAGGCCGTCGAGCCCCCCCGTCAGGGGTCGGGACGGCCACTCGGCTATCTGGTCGGCGGTACGCGGGTGCATACCCGTCGGTCGACGTAGATGCTAAAGTAGCTTGTATCTCTGTGTATAGCGACAGTCAGAGAACGGGGGTAGAGCGCGACCCGGAGCGGCGGGCGCGCGGGGAGCGCAGGGAGACGAGCGTGGCGGTCGCTCGGGCGCGGGGCGGTTCGGCGCGCTCCGACTCAGAGTTTCTGCTCTGCGTCGTCGGCGAGTTCCTGCATCCGCTTGGAGATGCGGCCCGCATCGGAGAACTCGTCGTCGCTCATCGCGGACGCGAGGGCGTTGCCGAGGACGAAGACGGCGTGTTTGTGCTCGCTCTTCGATTTGTGGACGTCGTCGGGCGAGACGTCGAGTTCGTCGTACGGGTCGAACAGCGAGGAGTCCACCCCGTCGACGCCCCGGAAGTACTCCATGATGGCGACCATCTGTTCGTGCAACTCCAAAAGCTCGTCTTTGTGCATACCCCACGCTAACTGCGAAGGGCGTTTAAACGTAACGCGAATCGCGATAACGACTAGCGTGGCAGCGCGCCGACGCGTCGACCGGTCTCGACGGTCCGTGACGCCGAAAACCACGAGAACCGGAGGAGAACGCAGCAGAGAGAAGAACGCGAGACGGGTGGCGAGGTCAGAAGACGTACTCGTCGTCGTGACCCATCATCCCGTCGTCCTCGAACGTGCCCGGCTCCTCGTCGTCCATCGGGCCGCTGGTCTTGTACGCCCGGATACCCGCGGCCAGCAGATCCTCCATCGCCTCCTCGCGGTTGACGAACTCACCCTGCTCGATGAGCTGTGTGATCTGCATCTCCAGGTGCTCCGGTATGGTTATCTCTACTTTGGGCATTGATACACGTCGCTTTGACAGTCGGGTATATAATTCTGGCGGGGAAAATTCGTCCTACGCAAAACAGTTCATCGCGCAGTGAAAAATTTTCTTCCGAAGCTCGACGTGTTCGTTCCCCGAACGCAAACCGCCGCGGCGAGTCGGTACGCATACGGTCGCGCCGGTTCTCGGTGGGCTATGAGCGTCCGCGACGTGACTGACCTGTACGAGGAGTTCGGCGAGGAGCGCCTCCCGCCGGGACAGCGCGAGACCTCCCGGTTCCCGGTGCTCTCGAAGAGCGGGACGCCGTCCTGGTCCCCCGAGACCTGGGAGTTCGAGGTGTGGGGCGCAGTCGAGGAGCCGACGTCGTTCTCCCTCGAGGAGTTCCGCGACCTGCCCAGCGAGACCCAGCGACAGGACTTCCACTGCGTCACCGGGTGGAGCCGGTTCGACAACGAGTTCACGGGCGTCACCTTCCCGACGCTCGCCGAACACGTCGGCGTCCGGGACGACGCCACGCACGTTATGTTCCACGGCTTCGACGACTACACGACGGACCTCGCGCTCGACACCTGCATGCGCGAGGAGGTCATGTTCACCTGGGAGCTCGACGGCGAGCCGCTCCCGGACGACCACGGCGGCCCCGTGCGCGTCGTCACGCCCCACCGCTACGCCTACAAGGGCGCGAAGTGGGTCGACGGCGTCGAGTTCCTCACCGAGAAGGAACTGGGCTACTGGGAGCGACGCGGCTACTCGGATACGGCCGACCCGTGGAACGAGGAACGGTACAGCTGAACCGGGAAGGATAGTCTCAAGGGTGGCCGGCCCCGATTAGACGGTAATGGAATCCGCGCGCAGCGGGGGCGTGACGGCCGGGGTACGGGCTGGGGCCGCGCTGGTGAGTCGGACCTGCGAGGTCCCCGACGTCTCCTACCGGGCGTTCCTCGCCGACCAGCCGGTTCCGCGCATCCACTGGAGCGCGCCCGACGGCCTCGAAGTCGCCGGCGGGGGGGTCGCGGCCCGGCTCACCGCCTCCGGGGCCGACCGCTTCGAGACGCTGCGTGCGGGGGCCGACGCGCTGTTCTCCGAGGTGGACTTCGACGGCCCGCACGCGGCGCGCCCGCGCGTACTCGGCGGCGCGGCGTTCAACGAACACCACGCCGACGCACCGCCGTGGTCGGGCTTTCCGGCGGCACTGTTCGTCCTCCCGCGCGTCCAGCTGGTCCGGACCGACGAGACCACCTACCTGACCGTCTCCGCGTTCGACCCCGAGACGGACTCCGAGGACGTCGGGGCCCTGCTGGCGGAGGCCCGCGCCGCCGTCGCCGACCTCCCGGCGATGGTCCCCCGGGGCGACCCGCCGGGGGTCAGCGAGACGCGCCACCGAACCCCCGAAGGCGAGTGGAAGGCGCAGGTCCGGGCGGCCGCCGACCGCATCGCCGACGGCGAACTGGAGAAGGTGGTCCTCGCGCTGGCGCTGGCCGTCGACCTGGAGGAACCAGCGGACGTCCCCGACGTGCTCGAACGTCTCCGGCGGACCTACCCCGAGTGCTACCGCTTTCTCGTCCAGCCGACCGAGGCGGCGGGCTTCTTCGGCGCGCCCCCCGAGCGGCTGGTCGCCCTCGACGGCCGCGAGGTCCGCACCGAGGCGCTTGCGGGGTCGGTCGCCCGCGGGGACACCCCCGAGGCGGACGCCGACCTCGCGGCCTCCCTGCTGGAGAGCGAGAAGCTCCAGCACGAACAGCGCCTCGTCGTCGACGCCATCTGCGAACAGCTCGCCCCCCTCGGGTCGGTCCGGGAGGGCGAGCAGGGCGTCCACCGCCTCGCGACCATCCAGCACCTCCGGACGCCCATCGAGGCGACGCTCGACGGCGACGGCCACGTCCTCGACATCGTGGAGGCGCTCCACCCGACGCCCGCCGTCGGCGGTCTCCCGCCGGACGCCGCGTGGGACGTCATCCGGGAGACCGAGACGTTCGAGCGCGGCTGGTACGCCGCCCCGGTCGGCTGGTTCGACGCCGCCGGCGACGGCGAGTTCGCCGTCGGCATCCGCTCGGCCGTCGCGGGCGGCCGGCGGGCGACGCTGTTCGCCGGCAACGGCATCGTCGCCGACAGCGACCCC
>CAYYSW010000205.1:0-5113 GCA_964474395.1 uncultured Halobacteriales archaeon | reverse complement strand
GACGACGGCGACGAGGAGACCGGGAGCGGTGACGCGGACGGGAGCGAGACCGAACCCGAGGCGACCGACGGCGGTGCCGACGCCGCCGACACCGCCGACGAGGGACGGGAGAGCGGGAACGACGGGAACACGAGCGAGGGGGACGACGGCGAACCGTGACCCGAATCGACGTGGACGGCGAGAGCGCCGCCGACGGCCTCGTGGCCCTCGTCGTGGCCGTCGTCGAACTCCTCGTTGAGGCGATGGAGCGCGAGGCCCTGCGCCGGATGGAGTCGGGCGACCTCACCGACGAGGAGATAGAGCGCCTCGGCCAGCAGTTCGCCGCCCTGGAGGCGGAGGTCGAGCGCATGAAGGAGGACCACGACGTCGGCGACCACGTCGAGGGACTGCGCGAGGACCTCGACGGTCTCGTCCGGGACGTCGTCAGCGGTCTCGACACGCCGGTCAGTCCAGGGGGACGGGAACGGGAACGGCCCGCCCCCAGTACGCCCGAACCGGACGAGTCGGAGGCGCAGGGGCTGGGCGGGTCGGGGGTGTCGCTCCGTGACTGAGGACATCGAGGACGGGCGGTACCTCTACTGCGTCGTCTCGCTGGACGCGGAAGATGGGAACACCGAGGGAGACGGCGGGACCCGCACGCTCGACGTCGAGGGCGTCGAGGGCGGGTCGGTCCGGATCGTCCCGTCGTCGGGCCTCGGGGCGGTCGTCCACGACACCGGGTCGCTGTACGACTCCGAGGACCCCCAACAGGTCCAGTCGTGGCTGCTCGACCATCAGGCGGTCGTGGACGCCGCGGGCGAGGCGTTCGGGACGCCGCTGCCGGTCCGCTTCGACACGGTCCTGCGCGGCGGCGACGCGGGGGTCCGGGCGTGGCTCGACGACCACCGCGACACGCTCGAACCCGAACTCGACCGCTTCGCCGGCTGCTGGGAGTACCGAATCGAGGTGCTCGTCGACCCCGAGACGCTCGCGGCGGGGCTCGCCGAGGCCGACGAGCGCCTGCACGAACTCGCGGAGAAACGCGAGGCCGCCGGCGAGGGCACCGCGTTCATGATAGACAAGCAGTACGAGAACCGCCTGCGGGAGGTCAAGCGAGCCCGCCGCGAGGAACGGACCTCGTCGCTCGAAGGGCGGCTCTCGGACCTCGCGCGGGAGGTCCAGCGGCTCGGCTCCCGCTCGACGACCCTCGGCGTCGAACGCGACGACCGGGACACGCAGGCCCGGCTGACGGTGCTCGCACCCGAATCGAACGAGGCAGCCATCGGCGAACTCCTCGACGACGTCGCCGCCGAGGACGGCGTCGAGGTCCGGTTCACCGGCCCGTGGCCGCCGTACTCCTTCGCCCCAACCTTCGACGATGGAACCCAGTAGGACCGAGGAGGACGCGGTGGTGGACCTCCTCGACGTCATCCTCGAAGAGGGGGTCGTCCTGCAGGCCGACGTCGTCATCAGCGTCGCGGATATCCCCCTCGTGGGCCTCCAGTTGCGGGCGGCGCTGGCCGGCCTCGACACGATGACCGACTACGGCCTCATGACCGACTGGGACGTCGTCCACCGCCGGATGGCCCGCGAACGCGACGAGACGCCCTCGGCGTCGTCGGTGGCCGAGGGGGAGTTCGCAGTCGAGGAGTCGGCCGACGACGAGAGCGGACGGGAGGGGGACGGGGAGTCCCTGTAATCGGACGGCGCCGACGCTTCGCTCGCGCGCAGAGGAGTTACCCCTCGTCCGTCCCACTCGACCGACGATGAGAGACACCGAGTGGGACGCATCCGAAAACGACAACGCCGAGGTGGTCCACAGCGTCGGGGCGGTCGAGAAGGAATCGCTCGCGGACGCGCCGCAGTACATCGAGGTCCGCCCGGACGGGGAGGACGTTCCCTCGCCGGACCAGTGGGACGAGTACGACATGGAGCGGGTGGCGGACCCGCTCAGCGCGGAGGCCGACGCCGTGTACCGTGAGGACACCACGGTCCGGCCGCTCCGGGCGCGCTACTACGAGAACGGCGGCAGAGGCGAGGCCGACCTCTACACCGTCGGCCTCGACCGCCCCACGCCCGAACGGTCGGTCGAGCACCTCGCGCGTCGCTACGGGGGGAACGTCCCCTCGGGGCGACTCGGGGCGGTGGTGACGCTCTGCGTCCTCGTTCTCCTCCTCGCCCTCGCGGCCCGCTCCCGAACGGCGCGGCGCGACTGAGTCGCCGGAGGCGCCGGCTGGACGGTGAGGAGGCGGGTCCGACCGCGACGGCGGCAGGTGGACGCTGGCGTCAGCGCCCGCGAGGCCGTCTCCCGGCCGGATTCCGCAGAGAAACGAATCCTTTTAGCCGCGCCGTCCAGACGTGTCCGTATGGCCATCAAACCCGCCTACGTCAAGAAGACGGCGACGCTGCTGCTGGAGAAGTACGACGACGCGTTCAACTCGGACTTCGACCGCAACAAGGACATCGTCACCGAGCTGACCAACATCGAGTCGAAGGAGGTCCGGAACCGCGTCGCGGGCTACATCACCCGCAAGAAGGGCGGCACGGCCCAGTAAGACGTACTTCTCGCATCGCGTTCGATACACCGGGAGTGGCGACGCCGGGGAACCGGTCGCCCGCTTCAGAACGCTTTTGCAGCTGACTGACTAACCAGTCAGTAGTGAGCGAGGCCGACGAGAGCATCATGGCCGCGACCTACTGTGCGCTCTGCAGGCACGGGTACGCGGAGCTGACGATGCACGACATCGCCGCGGAGTACGACCGGAGCAAGGGGAACCTCCACTACCACTACGACACGAAGCGGGACCTCCTGCTCGCCTTCCTCGACCACCTCATCGAGCGGTTCCGCGAGCGACTGCCCGACGAGAACGCGCGCCCCGAGGAGCGACTGGAGAGCTTCCTCGACGCGACGCTCTCGCCGCCCGGGGACGGGGACGGCGGGACCGGCCACCGCGAGTTCGAGACGGCGCTGCTCGAACTGAAGGCACAGGCCCCCTACGACGAGGCGTTCCGGGACCGGCTGGTCGCCCTCGACAGCCTGCTCAAGGAGGCGCTCTACGACATCATCGAGGACGGCATCGAGGCGGGCGTCTTCGCCGCGGACGCCGACCCGTGCGCGCTGACCGACCTCACGGCGACGGTCATCGACGGCGTGCACGTCCGTTCGGTCGCGTTCGGCGAGTCGCCGGCGGCCGCCCGCGAGCTGCTCGCGACACACTTCGAGACCCACCTGTTCCGCGAGGCGGCCCGGCCGTGGGTGGTCGCGGAGTGAGCCTCCGGAGTCGGGCCGCCGGGCTGTTCTCCGTCCTGTTCAAGGACCGCGAGGAGTTCGACCTCACTGAGGGCGGCATCGGGAAGCCGCTGTTCTTCCTCTCGCTGCCCATCGTCGTCACGAACCTGCTCCAGACGGCGTACAACCTCGCCGACACGTTCTGGCTGGGCCAGTACTCGACGGAGGCGCTGGCGGCCATCAGCTTCGCCTTCCCGATGGTGTTCCTGCTCATCTCGCTTGGCATCGGCCTCTCGACGGCCGGGAGCATCCTCGTCGCTCAGAACACCGGCGCGGGCGACGAGGAGAGCGCCGAGTACGCCGCCTCCCAGACGGTGACGTTCTCGTTGCTCGTCTCCGTCCTGCTGGGGGTCGTCGGCTACTTCGGTGTCGGCCCGTTGCTGGCCGTCCTCGGCGCCTCGCCCGAGGTACTCCCGCTCGCCACCGAGTACATGCAGGTCATCGCGCTCGGCCTGCCGTTCATGTTCGGCTTCTTCATCTTCATCTCGCTGATGCGCGGCTACGGCGACACGGTGACGCCGATGCTCGTCATGTTCGGCACCGTCGTGTTCAACATCGCGCTCGACCCGTTCCTCATCTTCGGGTGGGGGCCGTTCCCCCGACTGGGGGTCGAGGGCGCGGCCGTCGCGACCGTCGTCTCCCGGGGGATGGCGATGGTCGCCGGCATGGCCATCATGTTCGCGGGCACCCGCGGCGTCGAGATACACCTCGCGGACATGCGCCCGGACCTCACGTACCTCCGGAAGATCGTTCGGCTGGGCGTGCCGGCGTCCATCGAGGGGACCGGCCGCGCGGTCTCGGTCAACGCCCTCCTCCTCATCGTCGGCCTGTTCCCGACGACGGTGGTCGCCGCCTTCGGCATCGGCATCCGCGTGTTCTCGGTCATCTTCCTCCCCGCCATCGCCGTCGCCCGCGGCGTCGAGACGATGGCCGGCCAGAACATCGGCGCGGGCGAGGAGGACCGCGCCGCCGCGACGGCCCGGTTCGCCGCGACGGTCATGTTCGTCGTCCTCGGTCTCGCCGGCGTCGTGACGTGGGTGTTCGCCCCGAGCGTCATCGACGTGTTCACCGACGACCCCGAGGTCGTCGAGGTGGGCGCGACCTTCCTCCGGTACGTCGCGCCCTCCTTTGCGTTCATCGGCGTGATGCGCTCGTACACCGGCGCGTTCCGCGGGGCGGGCAAGACGCTTGTCGCTGCCGTCGTCGCCGTCGGGATGCTCGGAGTCGTCCGCCTCCCGTTCGCGTGGTTCGCCTCGCAGGACGTCGGCCTCGGCCTCGGGGCCGACGGTATCTGGCTCGCGTTCCTCGTCTCGAACACGCTCGGCGCGGTGCTGGCGTACACCTGGTACCAGCGCGGCACGTGGCGCGGCGTGGACGCGACCCGGGGACCGGGCGGCGCCGCGGCCGCCACCGACGACGACTGAGCAGGTCGGCCGTCCCGCCGCTCGATACGACGCGGCGTTGCGCATATCACAACCGTTTTTGCCGTCTCACCCCCACGCTCGCCAATGGCTACCAGAGTCGGCGTCCTCGGTGCGACCGGTGCCGTGGGACAGCGCCTCATCCAGTTGCTCGACCCGCATCCCGAGTTCGACCTCGCGTGTGTCACCGCCAGCGACGACAGCGCCGGGAAGTCCTACCGCGAGGCCGCGAAGTGGCGAATCGACGTCCCCATCCCGGACGATGTGGGCGAGATGACCGTCCGGCGGACGGACGCCGACGACATCCCCGACGACGTGGACCTGCTGTTCTCCTCGCTACCCTCCTCGGTCGGCGAGCAGGTCGAACCGGGGCTCTGTGAGGCGGGCTACGTCGTCTCCTCGAACTCCTCGAACGACCGGACCG
>CAYYSW010000204.1:0-5117 GCA_964474395.1 uncultured Halobacteriales archaeon | reverse complement strand
ATCCTTCAGCCTTGTGGAGGCTGAGACGCGGGTTCGATTCTCGCACCTGGACCTTCTCGAAACTCACCCTCGCGAGCGTGTGCTCCGCCAGGAGCACCGCGAGCGGACACACTGGAGTTTCGTGCTGTCCCGACGAGGAGGTTCGGAGCAGGGAGCGAACGCTCTGAGCGAGCGGGGTTCGATTCTCGCGCCTGGACTTCCTCTCGATACTCACCTCCGAGCGCCGAGTCCCGTCTCGGCGCGACTGCCGTGTGAGTCCGACCGAGAATCGAACTACGCGAGTCGCGACCGTCCCCACCGGTTCGTGCTCGCCCGACTGCTCGGTCGCCCCGACCGTCGCGTTCAGTGCTCGCCCGACTGCTCGGTCAGCAGCGTCTCCCCGATGAGCATGTCCGTTCCGCGCCGGATACGTTCGGAGAGCGCCTGGTGGGAGACGCCGAGGTCGTCGGCGAGGTCGTCGAGGCTCGTCTCGCGGGGGACCGAGAAGTACCCCGACTCGTGGGCGGTGACGAGCGCCTCGTACTGGGCGTCGGTGAGGCCGTAGCGACCGCTCGGGGTGACGTCCATCTCGTGGACCGACTGGACGTCGAACGTCAGACCGTGGGCGTCACAGAACTCGAACGTCGAGGAGACGTCGTCCCGGTTCGGGAAGAGGACGCGCAGTTCCCACTGACTGTCGGTGGTACTGGCCCGGAGAACCGTCGCCCGCGACTGGGTTATCATGTGGACGAGCAGTTCGACGTGTCCGGTCCACTGCATCCGGTAGAGCCATTCGTCGTCGAAGTCCCCGAGGAGCACCACCTCGTCGGTGGTGGAGTCCTCGACGAGCGCGGCCGTCAGTTCGTCCTCGTCGAGGTCACCCCCATCCCGCGCCCGCGCCCAGAGAAGGGGCATCACCGTATCGTTGCCGGCCTCGATGACCCGCTCCGCCCGGAACGCCACGTCCGGGACCGCCTCGAGGGTCTCCGCGAGGGCGAACTCGTCGGCAGGAAGTCGCCCGACGACCGTGGTTGCCATATCATGGAGGGACGGGCCGAACGTAAAGGCGTGACGCCCACCTCGACTGTAGTGTGACCGTCAGGACCCCGACGACCTGAGGGTCATGCGCGTGTGCACGGGCCACTCACGTCGCCGGGCGGCGTCGACGAGGGCGTCGATGGCCTGTCCGCGGGTCTCGACACGTTCCTCGACGCGTTCGATGACCTCGTAGGGGTTCGCGTTGTGCGCGAGCAGCACGTCGTAGGTGTCGTCGAAGGCGTCGAGGGGGGCGTCGTCGGCCATCGGCGGGTCCGAGTCGGGGTCCAGCGAGATGCGCACGCAGATGTCGTGGTCGTTGGGGCTGATGGGGACGTCGTCGGGTAGCTCGACGCGGAACTCGCGGGCCTCGTCACGACTCGGCGGCCAGCGGCCCTCACGCCGTCGCTCGTCGCGGGTCGCGGCATCGGGCACGAGCCTGGGGATGGAATCACGGAGGGGGAGTCCCTCCCGGGTCGCGATGTCCACGGCGACCTCGCAGGCCCGTTCGGACCCGTCGAAGGCACCGAGCACTCGTTCCCGCTCGCCGTCGCGCCAGACGGCCACCTCGTGGACGCGGCCCGCCGGGACGGTACGGAGTTCGTGACGGTCGTTCACGGCGTCCACGTCCGTCCGGTGGACCTGTCCCGCGTAGTTGCGGACGTCCACGAACCGTCCCACGTCGACTGTCCCGTCGACGAGTCGGTCGTAGTCGAGATGGTCGCTGACCCGACCACGAGTTCCAGCGTGGTCGAACGTCATACACCAAATAACTTCGCCCAACCCGATACCCCTTCGGTATGCGTATGTAGGCCACGACCGGCGCCGGGAACGCCCTCACGTGCCCACTCGTTCAGTGTTCGGGTGGTACCGCCCCCGTCCGTCGAGCGAACGGCCGTCTGGAACTGCAAGTCCCGGCAGACTCTACCCCCGGTTCCGGAACGGTCTCGCCCCGCCCCGGCGGCGCCCGCGGAACCCGAACGGGCGTAGCCACCCACGGGCGGAGACGCTCAATGTATAGCGAGCACGGCCATCCCCGGCGGCGGTACGTATCGAGTGTAATGAACGTCATCGAACCCGTCACGGTCGTCGCGCTCACGTGGCTGTGTATCTTCGCGTACGCCGGTCTCATGTACTACTGGGCCGCCGTTCCGCAGTACGAACAGAACGTCCGGCGCGCATAGACCAGGCCCCGGCCGGTCTGCGGAGTTAGCGTGACCCCCGGCAGCAGCAAGGGGACCGACTTTTCCGGTCCCCCGAGCGGACTCGGATATGCCACTCATCGTCGGCACCATCCGGTCGCTGCTCAGGAGCGCCATCGACCTCGTCATCTTCGTCGTCACCCTGCCACTGCGAATCCTGCGACGCCTGCTCTGAGCGGGCGGGCGGCGACGAGTACTGCGAGGGAAACGGCTAACCGGCAGACGCGAGAGGTCGGGGCATGAACGCGGCCCTGCTCACCGTCGGTGACGAGTTGCTCGCCGGCGACATCGAGAACACGAACGCGACGTGGCTCGCCCGCCAGTTGACCGACCGGGGGGTTGCGGTCAGGCGCATCGCGGTCGTCCCCGACGACGTGGACACCATCGCGGAGTACGTCCGGACCTTCTCGGAGGACTTCGACGCCGTCGTCGTCACCGGCGGCCTCGGGGGGACGCCCGACGACGTGACCATGGACGCCGTCGCCGCCGCCTTCGACCGCCCGCTGGTCGTCAACGACGAGGCGCTCGCGGACGTCGAGCGGACCGTCGCCGCCTACCAGGAGGCCCACCCCGAACGGGACATCCAGGTGAACGTCGAACGACACGCCTCGCTCCCGGAGGGGTGCCGCCCGCTCATCAACGGCGAGGGGCTCTCGCCGGGCTGTGTCACCGGGAACGTCTACGTCGTCCCCGGCATCCCCCGTGAGATGAAGGCCATGTTCGGCGACGTCGCCGACGAGTTCGCGGGCGAGGTCCGGTCGCGAACGCTCGAGACGCCGCTGCCCGAGAGCGACGTGACACCCGTCATGGAGGTGGCGCGCGACGAACTCACGGATTCCGTCCTCGGGTCGTATCCGAGTCGCGAGGGCGAACCCAACCGTATCAAGATAACCGCCGAGAGCGACGCCGCACTCGACGAGGCCGAGGCGTGGCTCCGCGAGCGTCTCGACATCGAACCGTCCGGGCCGGACGGGAAGTGAGGGGTGGACTGCCGACTCAGCGCAGCTCGTCGGGCTTGCCGGTCGCGCCCTCGTCGCCCGTGTCCGGGAACGGGCCGTCGGCGTCCCGACGCTCCCTCGCTCGGGGGTCGAGCGACCCGCTCGACCGGATGATGTCGAGGGCCTTCATCAGGTCGGTCCGGGTGATGAGGCCGACGAACTCGCCGTCCGCGGTCGGCGCGTCGACCGCCCCGACGCCCTCGGGGTCGTCGAACTCCTCCGCCTCGTCGAACCCGCCGAACGCGCCCGCGTCCCCCGAGGGACTGGTCGTCGCGAACTCGGGTTCGTCGGTCGGCGTCGCGTCCGTTCCCTTCATCACCAGCAGGCGGCCCACGCCGTTCTCGCCCATCCGGGAGAGGGCGGTCATCGCGTCCGCCGCGGGGTCGACGGTGATGAGGTCGGTGGACATCACCTCCTCGACGCGGTAGGCGTCGCGTTCGACCTCCTGGACGCGCTTTGCGTCCTCCAGCGTCACCAGTCCCACGACGCGCCCGTCGCGGGTCACCGGGTAGCCGGTGTGGCGCTCGCGGAACATCGTCTCGACGAGGTCCGCGACGCTCGCCGTCGCGGGCACCGTCGTCACCCGGTCGGCGGGCGTCATGACGTCCTGGACCTGTACGCCCTCGAAGGCGGCCTTCGTGATGGTCTGCTGGGCCTCCGAGGACGCCCCGATGTAGATGAAGAAGGCGACGCCGATGAGGAAGATGTTGAACCCGACAAACAGGCCGACGAGCCCGAGCAGGAGGGCGAAGCCCTTGCCCACCTCGGCGGCTATCTGGGTCGCCTGCGCGTACGGCCGGGTGCGCGCGAGGAGCGCCCGCAGGACCCGCCCGCCGTCCATCGGGAAGCCGGGCAGGAGGTTGAACCCCGCGAGCGCGAGGTTCGTGATGGCGAGGTAGCCGACGACGAACAGGAGGGCGCTGGCCGCCGTCGTCCCGCCCGGTAAGACGAAGAAGAGGCCACCGAGTCCGACCCCGAGGCCGATGCTCACGGCGGGACCGGCGAGGGCGATGTAGAGCTCCTGCTTCCAGTCCTCGGGCATCTCGGTCAACTGGGCGATACCGCCGAAGAGCCACAGCGTGATGGAGGCGATGGGGAAGCCGTAGCGCATCGCCACCACCGAGTGGCCGAGTTCGTGCAGGAGGACGCTCGCGAACAGGCCCAGCGCCGCCGCCGTCCCAAGGACGAACGACCGGCCGCCGTCGGCGAACCCGCCGAGCGCGATGTCGGACCCGAACAGCGAGTTGAGCGTTCCGACCCATACCCCTGTCTGCGTCCCGATGATGTACGCGAACAGCGGCAACACCAGCAGGAACGTCAGGTCGAGCTTGATGGGGATGCCGAACACGCTCCCGACACGGAAGCTTCGCATAGTCCTAGTCGGAGCCGAACCGTCTTAAGGGCCCGTGCCGGGGCGACCTGCGAGGGGGAGCGAACCTCCCTCTCGTCGTCCGGGCCCCCGGCCCGCAGACACTGTTTTACTCCCCGCGGCGCAACTCCCGGTATGAGTCAGGGCGACGCCGAGAGCGACCACGCGGGCGAGGACGCCGACGGGCGACCGCTCGTCCGCCGGGGCGACGAGGTCGAGTACGAGTCCGTCGGGGCCGCGGAGGGGATGTCGAAGGGCGTCCTCGTCGGCCCGGACGACGGCGCGCCGAACCTCGCCATCCGCCGGTTCACCCTCGATCCCGGTGCCTCCGTACCGAAACACACCAACGAGGTCGAACACGAGCAGTACGTCCTCTCGGGGGAGTACGTCGTCGGCCTCGACGACGAGGAGTTCACCGTCGAGGCCGGCGACTCGCTGTTCATCCCCGCCGGGACCGTCCACTGGTACCGCAACGAGGGCGACGAACCGGGCGCGTTCATCTGTGCGGTCCCGAACGGCGACGACGAGATCCGC
>CAYYSW010000203.1:0-5160 GCA_964474395.1 uncultured Halobacteriales archaeon | reverse complement strand
ACGTCACGCGCATCCAGCGCGAGCGGTTCCCCGACGAGAACGAGTACCGGCAGGTGGCCGGCGAGTACCGCATCGACGCCGACACGCTCGAGGCGGCGAGCGAGGACCTCGTCGTGATGCACCCGCTGCCCCGGGTGGACGAGATCGCCCCCGAGGTGGACGCGACGACCCACGCGAAGTACTTCGAGCAGGCACACAACGGCGTCCCGGTCCGCATGGCGCTGCTCGACCTCCTGCTGTCGGAAGGAGGTGAGGCCGATGAGTGAGGACGCCGACCGGGAACTGCGCGTCAGCAAGATCCGCAACGGGACGGTCATCGACCACGTCCCCGGCGGGAACGCCCTGAAGGTGCTCTCCATCCTCGGCATCGACGGGTCGGGCGGCGAGACGGTCTCGGTAGGGATGAACGTCCCCTCCGGCGAACTCGGCGCGAAGGACATCGTGAAGGTCGAGGGGCGGGAACTGAGCCAGGCCGAGGTGGACGTCATCTCGCTCATCGCGCCGGCGGCGACCATCAACATCGTCCGGGAGTTCGAGGTGGTCGAGAAACACCGCGTGGACCGCCCCGAACGCGTCACGGGCGTGTTCACCTGCCCGAACGCCAACTGCATCACCACGGCGGGCGAACCCGTCGAGAGCGTCTTCGACGTCCTCGACGACGGCGTGCGGTGTGCCTACTGCGACACCATCGTCCGCGAGGACATCGCCACGCACGTCGGCTGAGGGCCGAACCGGGCGAAAGGAGAGGGGAAGGAATATAATCCGCCCCGAGTAGGTAGCGAGTGATGTCCCGAAAACTCATCGCAGTGGTCGCACTGGTCGCAATCGCCGTCGCGTTCCTCGCCCGACGGTAACGTCGAACCCTATCCGCGGGGTCCCGTCCCCGCTTCTTCCGAACGCTTACCCCCAGGGACGGTCAACCCCGACCATGTACGGCGTCGTCACCCGCAACGAACCCGAACTCGACTGGTCGGAGTTCGACCGCGCCTTCTTCGAGGCCAAGTCCGTCTCCGGGCGCGCCGTCGACCCGGAGCCGAACGCCGTGAACATGGTCTCCTGTTTCGCGGACAACGCCGCGGCGAACGCCGACCCGGACCTCGTCCCCGTCAGCGACGAGGGCGAGCGCGCCACCCGCGAGCGCCCGTACTTCGACTGGGCGTACGTCTGTCCCACCCACCCCGAGTACCGCGAGGGCCTGTTGGAGACCATCGAGGACTGCGCCGCCGCCAACGGGGACGTCCGACTCGACGACGTGGGCTTCCCCAGACAGGAGTACTGCCACTGCGAGCGCTGTACCGAGCTGTTCGCCGAGAGCGAACACGAGGACCGCTTCGACTGGCGTGCGAGCGTCATCGAGTCGTTCGTCGCGGAGGCGAGAGAGCGAGTTCCCGGCCGCCTCTACCTCACGCTCTACCCCGACCCGTACCCGGGCCACATCCGCGAGCGGACCGGGGTGGACCCGCGGGCCCTCGACGAGTACGTCGACGAGTACGTCGTCCCCATCTACGACATGGCCTACTCAACGACCTACTGGCTGGAGGTCATCGCCTCGGGGTTCGTCGACGAACTGGTGACGCCCTTCTCCATCGAACTGTACGCCGTGGACGTCGACATCGACAGCCTCTCGAAGGCCACGGAGGTCGCCGAGGCCTACGCGAAGGACGTCCTGTTCGGCTACGACGCCTCGAACGCCCGCGCCACCCTCCGCCGGATGGACGCCGACGCCCGCGAGGGGAAGTCCTTCGGGCCGGAGTAGTCGGTGGGTCGGCAGGAACACCTAAGCGCCCCCCGTCACGAACGTCACCGTATGTCACAGCCACGCATCGTCTCGGTCGGCCTCTCGGAGGTCGGCCGCACGGACCTGACAGGGCGAGACCTGTTCTCGGCGGCCCTCGCGGAGGCCTTCTCCGGGCTCCCGGACCCCGCCGAGGTGGTCGACGCGCTCTACGTCGGCAACCAGTCCGAGACGTACGAACACCAGATAATGTACGGTACGCTCCTCGCGGAGTGGGCGGGGCTGAAGAACGTCCCCGCCGAGCGCGTCGAGGGGTGCGCCGCGGCGGGCGCCCTCGCCCTGCGTCACGCCGTCGAGGACGTCCGCCGGGGGACCCACGACGCCGTCCTCGCCTGCGGCGTCGAGAAGATGACCGCCGGCGGGACGGCGGGCGCGACGGACGCCCTCTCGGCGGCGTTCGACCGGGCGCTCGAACAGCGCTCGGGCATCACCGCTCCGAGCCAGTACGCCCTGCTCGCCCAGCGCTACCTCCACGAACACGACGCGACCGAGGAGGACCTCGCGCGGGTCGCCGTCAAGAACCACCGGAACGCCGCCCGGAACCCCCGCGCGCAGTACCAGCGCGAGATAGACCTCGACACCGTCCTCGACTCGGACTACATCGCCCCACCCCTGAAACTGTTCGACTGTGCGCCCGTCAGCGACGGCGCGGCCGCCGTCCTCGTGACGACGCCGGAACTCGCCGACGAGCTGGGCGACGCGGAGGACCAGTTGGTCGCCGCCGGGGCGGGCGCGGCGGCGAACAACATCTCGGTCGCCGAGCGCGACCTGACGTTCGTCGAGGGGGCGAACCACGCCGCCGAGACGGCCTACGGCGAGGCCGGCATCGAGGCGGCGGACGTGGACGTCGCGGAGGTCCACGACGCCTTCACCGTCTGCGAACCGCTGCTCGCCGAGTCGGTCGGGTTCGCCCCGCGGGGGAAGGGCATCGAGTCGCCCCTGCCCCCGGCGGAGCGCAGCGAGGGCTGGACGGACGTGGAGCTCTCGACCAGCGGCGGCCTGAAGGCCCGCGGCCACCCCATCGGCGCGACGGGCCTCGCACAGGCCGTCGAGGCCTACGAGCAGTTGACGGGGCGGGCCGGCGACCGACAGGTCGAGGGCGCCGACACCGCGTTCCTCCTGAACGAGGGCGGCGTGGCCGACGCGGTGACCGTCGCGCACGTCCTGCGGAGGGCGGCATGAGCGACGACACCCCCTCCCTCCGGGGCCCGCTCGCCCCGGAGGACGTGACGAGCGACAGCCCGTTCACCCTGCCGGGGTTCTTCGACGCCCTCGGGGAGGGGACCCTCTACGGGGCGGTCTGTGCGGACTGCGACAACGCGATGGTCCCGCCGCGGCCCGCCTGCTACGCCTGTGGTTCGCGGTCCGTCGCCGTCGAGGAACAGGCCCGCGAGGGGCACGTCGTCTCCTACACGGAGGTCCGGACCGCGCCGCCGGCGTTCACCGAGCGGGCGCCCTACACCGTCGCCGTCGTGGAACTCGACTCGGGGGCTCGGCTCACCGGGCGGGTGGACGCCGACTACGAGTCGGTGAGCATCGACGCGCCCGTCGAACTCGTCGTTCGGGAACCGAGCGCGAAAGAGCAGAATGCGGCGCTCTCCTACGAGGAGGGCTGGCCCGTCCACGAGTTCGAGTTGCGCTGAGCCGCGGAGTCAGGCCGGCCCGTGGACGAACGGGAACTCGGTCCCACAGTGGGAGCACTCGGTCGTCTCCTCCTCCAGGCCGGGACGCTCGGAGGCGTCGCGCTCGGACCCGACGAACGACCGACCCTGCGGGAGCGAGACGTACGTCGCCTGCCCGCAGGCCGGACAGGTGGCGCTGACGAGGCCCATCAGTCGGCCCCCGGGACGATACCCGTCCGGGCGCGCCACGCCAGCAGGTCCTCCCGGTCGCGCGTGTCCGGGGGGAGGTCGGCGAACCAGCGCGCCTCGCTTATCTCGCCGTCGGGGTCGTCGACGGTCGGGGCCGTGCTCTCGGCGCGGGCCTCGAACACCGGGAGGACGCCCCACGTCCCCTGGTCGCCGTGGCGGACCGTGACGCGCGTGACCATCGCCAGCCCGTCGTAGGCGACCGAGACGCCGGCCTCCTCGTCGAGTTCGCGGCGGGCGGCCTCGTGGAACGACTCGCCGGCGTCCACACAGCCCCCGGGGAGGACCCACATGTCCACCCCCTCGTGGCGAACGAGGAGGAGTTCGCCGGAGTCGCGGTGGACGACCGTGTGGGCACCGTAGGGCGCCCCGGAGCTCCGGATGCGCTCTGCGAGGGTGCGAAAACGCTCGCGTGAGACCGAGCGGGTCCGTTCGAACTCCAGGTACGCCTCGTCGTCGTGGCGGTCGGTCAGGCGGTGGTAGGCACACTCCGCCTGCTGGCTGGCCTCGCTCGCGAGGAACCAGAGGTCATCCAGCGTCATGGTCGAGGGCGGGGGGAGGTCGGTGTGCGAGGAGGTTCATTCGTCACGGTACACGGGACCGCGGCAAGAAGGTTCGCCCGTCTCACCTGCCACGCCGACCGGTGTGGACCGCCTCGCGCCCGTCGAATCACGGTCTTTTTGAGCGACGCACGGGTAGCAGGGGGCATGGCATTCGAAGAGGACGACCACGTCATCCTGCACGACGAGCACAGCGAGTACGACGGCCAGACCGGCACGGTCACGCAGGTCATGGACAACATGTTCGGCGAGCCGACCTACACCGTGAGCTTCGAGGACGGACAGGAACAGGGGCTCGCGGAGGACCAGCTCGAAGCCGCCGAGGACGCCGACGCCGACACGGACGAGGAGTAACCCCCCGAGCGAATGTCGAGCGTCCCGTTCCACTACATCGACCTGCAGGCGTTCTGCTACGCCACCGAGGACGACAAGCGCGTCGAGGGGGCACTGCGGACGTTCCTCCCCGAGGAGTTCCCGCTGGAGCGCGTCGAGAACGCCGGCCACCACGGCGACCGCATCGTCGTCTTCTCGGCCCGCGTCGAGAAGGCCAACGACGTCCGCCACGTCCTCTCACGGCTCGCGGAGCTCGAGGACATCGATCGGGTGCTCGACGAACTCGACGACCGGGTGACCGAGAACTGCGAACTGTACCTCTATCTCGACAAGCAGGCCGCCGTGAGCGGCGGCGTCGAACTCGGCTCCGGCCTCTCGCTGCGCGGGAAGGTCGAGGCCTACCCCGCGAAGAAGGAGACGGCCATCGAGAACGTCCGCGAGGCGTTCGCCGACCTGTAGCCCCGTTCTCCCGTCTCGGGTCCGTCACGACCCACAACCGTCAAACCGTCGTCCGGCGAAGCCACGGGTATGCCCGCCGTCTACGAGACCGGCTACGCCCATCCCGACGGCGTACGACACCCAAAGTTGACCGAAGTACCGTGGG
>CAYYSW010000202.1:0-5187 GCA_964474395.1 uncultured Halobacteriales archaeon | reverse complement strand
GAGACGGGGTCGGAGGCGCGCGCGACGATGAACTGCTCGCCTCCGCGGTCGCGGATGTTCTCGACGGCCGCCATGTTGGCGTCGACGTCCGACGACAGGATGAGGATGACGTCGCGGTCCGAGACGGAGTCCGCGACGCTGGCGTCACGGATGTCCGCCGTGCGGGCGTCCATGTCCTGGTCGCGGAGCGCCTCGACGCGCCCCTCGTCCATGTCGATGATGAGGACGTCCTTGCCCTCGTCTTCGAGTTCCTCGGCGACGGCGTGGCCGACGCTGCCACACCCCAGAATCGCGTAGGTGGACATCGACGCCATCGTGATGGCGGTACTCATGGTATCCTACATCCGATTGCCGCCTACTAAAGTCTCCTCTCTCCGGACCGATCGTCGTCAGAACGAATGAGGGAGCGATGGACTCGCCCGGCGAACCGGGGGTCCCACGTGCCATGTGTCGGGAAACCAGCGTGCCGGCGGTTGCCGGCGTACCACCCGTGAACGGATTCGCCCGAGGTCGACGGCCCCGCGGTCGTATCCGGGGTCGTCAGTGCTCCCGCACGAGAACGGTGGCCCCGACTCGATAAATCGCTTGTGGCCGGGGCCGTGACGTGTCACTCTATCCCATCGAGATCTCGCGCCGCCTCCACGAGGGCCGCAACGGGCCCTTCGACGGTGGCCCGAACGGTCCGCTCGTCCGGGTCATACTCGACGAGTTCCGCGTCGGCGAGTTTCGGGAGGTGGTTGTGGACCAGCGTGAGGTGGACACGCTGGATTCGGCCGGGGTCGGGACGGCCCACCTCCCACTTCGCGACGAGTTGCGCGAGGGTCTCGACGTCCATCGGGGTGGTCGAATCGGCCAGGCTGTAGAGCACGTACCGTCGCCGGGGCTCGGACAGCGCATCGAATACATCGGAAGTGGTGTCCATCTCACTCTGTCAATTAGGATGAATATTGATAGCTAATCATATATTTAACGACCTATCTGACTAGTTATACCAAGCCAAACGGGTGATTCATGGGGCCAGGTGGCGTGCCCGCTGGAGAAGGAAACGTATATGTGTTGTTCCCTGATACTCCGAATCGAGGCGAGGGCTGATAGCTCAGCCAGGCAGAGCATCTGGCTCTTAACCAGACGGCCGAGGGTTCAAATCCCTCTCAGCCCGTATCTGTGGATTACGTTTGTCAGCCGTTGCTGGGTCTAAATTCGGTGATTCGGCGATTCATCTGAAATAGGAATCGTTCGTGCGACAAACGACTCAATGGCGTGCGTCCTAAGTTCCTTCTCCGATAGAGACAGCGCATTTATTTCATCTCGGTTTGGTGTGATTCAGCTGTTAGAGTTGTGCCGCGAGTCTACCACCCACTGCACTCGGTCAGTGAGTAGTATCCCGTTGCGAGTACAGTTATGGTTCCAAGGACATTGCTTCGAAATATGTCGAGAGAATCACTCCTACTGACGGTTATTGCCCTTCTTCTCGCGTTCATTCTTCTCGATGCGCTGAGTCATCAGGGCTTGACAGACGTTATTCGGATATATGCGCTCGTGGTCGGTAATCTCCTCATCATTGCGTTACCCTTCTACGCATGGTTACAGTTCGACGAGATTCGCGGTAATGACGATTCAGAGTAGCCCCCCACAGCTCGCCCGTCAGACTCACGCTCTCTGTGTATCGTTCGACCCGTGCCGCGTGTGTGGCAGTAGCCCTTGATACAGCAGCTCACTCTACCGCCGAACTAAGTCGAATATATCTTATTAGTCCATGTTGGAATAATTTTATGAGTGACTGGTGTGCAGTGCGGACATGGACGGCTCACGCTCGCGGCCCATTGTGGGACTGAAGCTCATGGTTCTCGGCCTCTTCATCGCGCTTGTGGGACTTGCGGTTGGGAGCAATATCGGGCTCATCATCGGCGGTATTCTGGAGTTGGTCGGCCTGTTCATTCAGTGAAGGAATGTGGACACCCCTCCGAAACATGGTGAACGAGGGGGCGCTCTCGGTAGTAGGTGGCTCCGTCAAACGATGATACACGGACGCTCTCTGTCTAACAGTCGTGGAAAGTATCGATGGCTGTCGATACGTCTCCCGGCGTCACTCTCGGGAGACTACCGGCAGCCTACTGACCCACCACGACACTGCGGCTCACAGACGGAGGGGTCAGCGAGCGCGGGTACGGGACCGATCGACGAATCGTGCTCCCGAGGAACTGTGGTCGCGACACCCCACGGTAGCGCTGATCAGTCTCCCTGCTTACCGTCGTCGACCAGGGATGACACGACGAGTCGCTCGATTCCGCGTCGGAGGAGGCCGCTGGCTGCAGGTTGAGAGATCCCCAGATCGGCGGCGACCTCGCTGAGAGTCACGTCCCGTGGTTCGTTGAAATACCCCGCTTCGAACGCGACGAGGAGCGCCTCCCGTTGGCTATCAGTCAACCCAGCGTCGGTAGTACCTAAACTAGCGTATTCGTTCACGCGCTGTAGGTCGATGTCGACGTCGTTCTGCTGTGCATACTCCCAGAGATGGACCAGGTCCGTTCGCTCGGGCATCCACACCGTCAGGATCCAGGCCCGTCCGTCGTTCTCCATGTTGAGGATGACCCCGTTCGCGGCCGAAATCACCGGTGAGAGGACCTTCGCGTCGTCCGTGTACTCGAAACTGTAGATGGCCTTCTCGTCTCTGGTTTCGATGACTCGTTCGAATCCGCCGACGGTACTGTCCTTCCGCAACCCGTCTTCGAACCGTGAGAAATCAGACGACTCTATGTGATAGAAGAACTTCCCCGACGTCGGGTCAGTTCCCGCCTCCGACACCGACCTGACGTTCGAAGTTCGGTCGTGAGCGACGGTCTGTGTGAGCACTATGTCGGGATGCTCGACTCGGACGACCGCCTTGACGTCAGTCATCGTTCTGTCGGGCAATGGGTCTCGTAGTGTCCGGCGCTGCCATCGGTCGTTTCGGGACAGTCGTGACGGGGGATCTCGCGACGCTCGTCTTCGGGGTCGTAACGGTGGCCGTGTGATGACTTAACTCGGTCGGTCATGCGTCCTGGGTCCGAAGACTCGGTTCAGTCTCCTACGTCCCGTGAGTGTCGGCTGAGTCGGCGCGTTCGATGAGGACCCACCGTGAACCCACCCCGAGTCGAGTGTTTCACGCGTTCGTCCGCAGCTACGTCGGCGTCTCAGATACGATGGTTGAACGTCGTCGCCCAGATACGCTCGAACCGGCTGGCTACGAACGGTAGGGTGGCTCTGGCGGGGAGGTAGAACTTCGATTCGGTAGCTCCGATTCGGTTCTCGGCGTTGTTCCTCGGGGTCATACGGACGAACGGAGGACCTACGCCCGCATTGTTCTCTAGCTTAGTCGTATAATCCCTTTATACCGTGCTTGGACGGCTTCGGGTTTCAGGACCCTTCGGTAGATCCCCCTGTTCGGCGTCGCGGGTATCGAGAGCGTACGGAGGGGGTACGGGACGCTCGATGCGGGAGCTTCCACGTCAGCAACGCGATGCCGCCCGTCATCGGCGTAACGGGCGACCGAACCGCAGGTGCGCGAGTCCACCTCGAGTTCGTCACGCCGCGTTCGTGACCGGGGTCCCTCGGGAACGGTCCGGGGCGACTCCGTCGACCCGAAGGTGTCTCGTCGCACGCCTACGGGTCGCGGGTCGTCGACGGCGCGCTGGCGACCGACCTCGACGCCGACGGCGCGACGGAACTCCTCGTCCCGACGACCGCGCGGGACGCGCTGGCGGCGGTCCGGCGCACGGGCGAGGGCGCGGCGGTCGTCTGGCGGAAGCCGCTGGACGGGCCGCTCCGGAGCAACGTCACCGGCGTCAGCCTCCCCAGCGGCGTCGCGGTCGGTGCCGGGACGGACGACGGTGTCGTCGTCTGGGAGGGATGACGTCTCAGTAGCGTTCGACGCTCGCCGACCCGACTCGAATCCGGACGAGGCCGCCGGGGTCCTCCGAGTCGCCCCCGTCGGTCGCCGCGGTTTCCCGGTACTTCGCGGAGATGCGTTCGCCCACCTCCCGTCGCGTCTCGGCGTCCTCGACGACGCTCGCCGTCCCGAACATGACGACGCGCCAGGCGACGTCCGGGCCGTGGGCGTCCTCGATGGCGAGGGCGACACGGGGGTTCTCGCGGACGTTGCGGAGTTTCCGCCCGCCGGTGAGCACCGAGACGACGCCGTCGCGGTAGTCGTACCACACCGGGGCGACGTGGGGTCGATCGTCGACGCTGGTGGCGAGGAAGGCCGACAGCGGGGCGTCCCGGACGAGTTCCTCGATTGCTTCGGGGACGGACATACGGAGAGGAAGGCGACGGGCGGGGATAAGCCGGCGGACGGTAAGGGTGAAAACGAGGGTGTGAGAGGGACGGACGCCTACGATTCGCGCCCGTCCTCGATGGCCTCGAGGAGGTCGAGCGGTCGTGCGGTGCTCACGACCACCGCACGCTGGTTGGGCCGGACGACCCGGACCGCCTCGCCGGTGGCAGTCAGGTAGGCCACCGCGCCGGTGGCAAAGCGGATGCCCAGTCCCCCGTAGGAGAGCAGGCCAACGTGCTCGGTCTCGACGGCCTCGATGTCCTCGAAGGGGACGCGGCGCGGCGAGCGGTGGAACGGTGCGAATCGGACGTAGAGGCCGTCCTCACGGACCTCCGTGGTCAGGCGGATGCGGTAGAGGAGGACGGCGACGGCGAGGACGATTACTGCCCCGAGGCCGAGGGTGCCAATGGCCGTGACGAGCCCGGTGACGGCCATCAACGCCCAGAGCCAGCGCTGCCTGAACCGCTGTACCTCGTGGAACGACGGGTTCGACATACCGCCCCCGACGACTGCCCGTGTAAAAGTGGTGTCCGTTGCCGATTCCGGTTACTCGCCCGGCGAGTAGTTGGGCGCCTCGTCGGTGATGACGACGTCGTGGGCGTGGCTCTCCTGCTGGCCGGCCGAGGAGACGCGGACGAACTCCGAGCGCTCCTTGAACGCGGGGATGGACTCGGCGCCGACGTAGCCCATGCCCGAGCGCATCCCGCCGACGAGCTGGTGGAGCTCGCTGGCGAGGCTCCCCTTGTAGGGGGTGGCGGCCTCGACGCCCTCCGGGACGTACTCCTCGTCTTCGGGTTCGTCCTTGAGGTAGCGGTCGCCGCCGCCCGAGCGCATCGCGCCGACGGAGCCCATGCCGCGGTACTGCTTGTACT
>CAYYSW010000201.1:0-5219 GCA_964474395.1 uncultured Halobacteriales archaeon | reverse complement strand
GCACAACTCCGTGCTGGAGGAGGTGGCGAAGTTCCGTGCGGCCCGCCGCATCTACGCGAACGTGATGGAGGAGCGCTACGACGCCCAGCAGCCCGAGTCCAAGCGCCTGAAGTTCCACACGCAGACCGCGGGCCAGTCGCTGACCGCCCAGCAACCGCTCAACAACATCATCCGCGTCACCCTGCAGGCTGCCGCCGCCGTGATGGGCGGGACGCAGTCGCTGCACACCAACAGTTACGACGAGGCGCTCGCCCTGCCCAGCGAGGAGGCCGTCCGCATCGCCCTGCGGACCCAACAGATAATCGCCGAGGAGTCGGGCCTCGCCGACACCGTCGACCCGATGGGCGGGTCGTACGCCGTCGAGACGCTGACCGACGAGACCGAGACGGAGGCGATGGCCTACATCGACCACATCGCCGAGATGGGTGACGGTTCCATCCTCGACGGCGTCCTTCGGGGCATCGAGGAGGGGTACTTCCACCGCGAGATTCAGGACGCCGCCTACGAGTACCAGGAGCGGGTGGACGCCGGCGAGGAGGTCGTCGTCGGTGTCAACAAGTACACCTCGGGTGGCGAACTCGACGACACGGAGATACTGAAGGTCGAGGAGGAGGTCGCCGACCGCCAGAAGGCCCGACTGGCGGAGGTCAAGGAGGAACGCGACGACGACCGCGTCGAGGAGACGCTGGCCGCCCTCGACGAGGCCATCCAGTCCGGCGAGAACACGATGCCCTACGTCATCGACGCGGTGAAGGCCTACGCGACGATGGGCGAGATAATGGACGTCTACGAGGCCGAACACGGTAGCTACACCGAGACGGCCAGCCTCGCCTGAGCGCCGACCGCCCGCACTGTCCGCTGTCGGCCACCCTGTCTCCGCCATCCCGGTGGTGACGCTATCAGCCCCCACGAGAGCACCGCCCGGCGAGCGACCGTGACCCCTCCCGGGGGAGTGTGCGACTGGAGGCGCCTACGCGAAGGACGTAGTTCCATCCCTCGACGCGGTTGGTCGGACAGACGAACGGCTTCGACCCGACGGTGTACGACCGCTTCGATGACGTACTGACGGGCTTCGAGGAGTGCGCCGAGTTGTGGGGGTGTGACGAGTGCTGGGACGAGGGGTCGACGCCTCGAAGCCGCCCCTTCTGTGAGTGGTTCACGGGTGGACGACTGAACGCCGCGACCGTTTCTTTCGTCCTGAATAATCGGGATTGTATCGTCCGGAGGGACTGCCGTGGACCGGCCGGGGAACTCCTTCATCACGCCGAATCGGATTCTTCGGTCGAGACACGATCGGGAAATTACTTTCCATTCCTGTTACCCATCGATGACGAGAACCGACCGATAGGAGCGTGAAACTGTGGCGGTGTTTAACTTCGTTGCTAATCATAACAGTTAATGTTACTGGACCCCGCGGGTGGAGTAGTATGGTGGACGGTAACAGCCGACCAACACGTAGGGACGTACTGAAGGGCGCAGGGGCGGCGGGGACCGCGGGTCTCGTCGGGCTTGCAGGGTGTACGACGGAGGACACGGCGGGCGGTGGCGGCGGTGGGGGAGGCGGCGGTAATGGCGGTGGTGGCGGTGGCGGCGACAACGGGTCCGGCGGGAACGGCTCCGGTGGCGGGGACGACTACCCGCCGCTCGGCAACTACCCCGTCGAGGGGAACACGGCCGTGTTCGGGTTTAACGTCCCCACGACGGGACCGTACTCCTCGGAGGGCGAGGACGAGCTCCGCGGCTACGAGATGGCCGTCAAGCACCTCAACGAGGGCGGCGGCTGGGTGGACACGCAGTTCGACGACCTGTCGGGCGACGGCGTCCTCGGCTACGAGATAGACTACGTGGAGGGGGATACGGCCACCGACCCCGACACGGCGACGCAGTCGGCCAACCGGATGATCGACCGCGACGGCGTCATCATGTTCACGGGCGGGTCGTCGAGCGCGACGGCCATCGCCCAGCAACAGGTCGCACAGGACAACAAGGTACTGTTCATGTGCTGTCTGACCCACTCCAACGAGACGACCGGCGTCGAGTGCCGGCGCTACGGCTTCCGGGAGATGTTCAACGCCTACACCACCGGGCAGGCGCTGGCGCCCGTCCTCAAGGAGGAGTACGGCGAGGGACTCACCTTCTACCAGCTGTACGCCGACTACTCGTGGGGCCAGACCCAGCAGGAGTCGATGAACCAGTTCCTCACCGAAATCGCCGGCTGGGAGCAAGCCGACAGCGTCCCGACGCCGCTGGGCACGGACGACTACTCGTCGTACCTCTCGCAGGCGGCCAACTCCGGGGCGGACGTCCTCGTCCTGAACCACTACGGGCTCGACGGCGCGAAGTCCCTCCAGCAGGCGACCAACGCCGGGCTCGACCAGGAGATGGAGCTGCTCGTCCCGCTGTACAACCGCCCGATGGCGGACGCCGCCGGCGGGGCCATCGAGGGCGTCTTCGGGACGGTGGCGTGGGACTCCCAGATAGACAACACCCCCTCCAACGAGTTCACGCAGGCCTTCGGCGAGGAGTACGACGGCCGGGTCCCCTCCGGACCGGCGCAGCTGGCCTACGCCCAGACGCTCCAGTACGCCGCCGCGGCGGAACGGGCGGGGACGTTCTACCCGCCGGAGGTCATCCGGCAACTGGAGGACTACGAGTACGACAACATCGGGATGGGCGCCGAGACGATGCGCGCCTGCGACCACCAGGCCATCCGGGACGTCCCCGTCGTCCGGGGGCTGCCCGCGGACCAGCAGGAGGCGGGCAAGTACTTCGAGATAGTGAACGTCACCAGCCGCGACGACCTCTGGTACGGCTGTGACGAGGGGCCCGCCGCGGAGTGCGAACTCGGCCCCTACGGTGACGAGTAGGGCGGCAAGCGAACACCACCTCCCGTACATGTATCCACGACACACACACCACAGAGACGGTGGACAGCGGAGGGGCCGGCCGTGACGCTCCCCATCGTCCCCATGCAGGTCGTCGCCGACCTCGTCAGACTGCTCATCAACGGGCTACAGGCGGGCGCCATCTACGTCCTGCTCGCCGTCGGTCTGTCCATCATCCTCGGCACGCTCAAGTTCGTCAACTTCGCCCACGGCGCGCTGTACATCGTCGGGGCGTACCTCGGACTCATCATCGCACAGCAACCCCGCTTCGGCGGGAAACTCGGCGAGTGGGGATTCTCGACGTTCGGGCTCGGCTGGGGCTACCTCGCCGCGCTGGTCCTCGTCCCCCTCGTCGTCTTCGTCATCGGACTCCTGATGGAACGCTTCGTCGCCCAGCCGTTCTACGACCGGCCGGACACCGACCAGATACTCCTCACGTTCGGCCTCGCGCTCATCGTCCAGGAGCTGTTCCGGGTGCTGTTCGGCGGGCAGAGCCTGTCCATCGCCCAGCCGCCGTGGGCGACGGGGTCGGCCGCGGGCCTCCCCGTCATCGGCCTCCTCTTCGAGGGGATGGCCGTATCGACGTGGCGGCTGGTGGTCATCCTCATTACCGCCGTCCTCGTCGGCATCGTCTTCGTGCTCATCGAGTACACCGACTTCGGGCTGACGGTCCGGGCGGGGACGGTGGACGCCGAGATGGTCGAACTGCTCGGCGTCCGTCTCTCGCGGCCCTACCTCGTCGTCTTCGGCATCGGGGCGGCGCTGGCGGGCGTCGCGGGGCTGGTCGGCGGCCCGCTCGTCAACTTCAACCCCGACTACGGCGGGAACATCCTCGTGCCCGCGTTCCTGACGGTCGTCGTCGGGGGCGTCGGGTCGATACGGGGGGCGGTCATCGGGGGCCTGCTGTTCGGGCTGATACAGGCCGGCCTCATCCAGTTCGGCTTCTCCCAGTGGTCGCAGGTAGGCATCTACGCGGTGGCCGCCGTCGTCCTGCTGGTCCGTCCCGAGGGGCTGCTCGGCGAGGAGGTGGTCGCGTGAGCGACGAGACGCGCGTCGAGCGCGAGGGCGTGACCGCGGACCGCGAGGGCCTTCTCGCGACGTGGGACGACCTCAAGGAACGCGAGAGCGTCGTCGTCGTCGGCACCGTCGTCGCGGTGCTCCTCTTCCCGTACCTGTTCGCCCGCGCGCCGGTCATCAGCGACGCGCTCCAGGGCTACCAGTCGCTCGCGGAGCTCATCCTCATCTGGGGCATCTTCGTCATCGGGTTCGACCTCCTGCACGGCTACACCGGCCTGCTGTCGTTCGGGCACGCCGCCTTCTGGGGCGGCGGCGCCTACGCCGCAGGCGTCTTCGCCACGAACGTCTCCGGGTCGCCGCTGGCGATGCTCGTCGTGGGCACCGTCTTCGCCGCCCTGCTGGCGTGGGTACTCGGCTTCCTCTCGCTGCGCCGCGGGGGCATCTACTTCGCCATCCTGACGCTGGCGTTCGCCCAGATGCTCTTCTATATGGCGCTCCAGCCGCTCTCGCCCATCACCGGCGGGGACAACGGGCTGGGTATCGGCGGGACCACCATCGAACCCCTGCTGGGGTTCATCCCGCTGGAGGCGGGGGTGCCCGTCATCACCGAACTGGTCAGCACGTGGATGTACATGCTCATCGGCGGGGCGATGGTGTTCACCGTCGCAGTCGCCTACCGCGTGCTCAACTCGCCGTACGGGATGGTGTTCCGCGCCATCCGCGAGAACGAGCAGCGCGCGGAGTTCGTCGGTCTGAACGTCTGGCGCTACAAACTGATGGCGTTCGTCATCTCGGGGTCGATAGCGGGGCTCGCGGGGGCGCTGTTCGCCATCCACAACGCGCGCGTCCCCGTCGAGTCGCTGTTCTGGACGACCAGCGGCGAGGTGGTCATCATGAGCGTCATCGGCGGGGTCGGGTCGCTGTTCGGCGGCCCCATCGGAGCGGCGCTCTACCTCTACATCGCCAACATCGTCCAGGGGATGCGCGAGGTGGTACTGTTCACACAGCTCGACAAGCTGTTCCCCGGCCCGCAGGCCGTGGTCCTCCCCGAGTGGGCGAGTCCGGCGCCGTACTGGCACCTCATCCTCGGCCTCCTGTTCGTCGCCATCGTCGTGTTCTTCCCGCGCGGCGGCGTCTGGGGCGGGCTGAAGGACCTCCGGGAGGCGATCGCACGGCGACTGTGGGGTGAGCGCTGATGGCCCTGCTCGAGACCCAGAGCCTCGTCAAGCGGTTCGGCGGTCTCACCGCCACCGACGACGTCTCCATCGGCATCGAGGAAAACGAGCGGGTGAGCCTCATCGGACCCAACGGTGCGGG
>CAYYSW010000200.1:0-5229 GCA_964474395.1 uncultured Halobacteriales archaeon | reverse complement strand
GTGATGGTGTCGGGGAGCGGCCCGTCGTCGCGGATGGACCCCGCGAGGACGTAGGGAACGTCGTTGGTGACACACTCGTACATGACGCCCGAGCCGATGAGCCCCGACTCGACGGCCTCCGGGATGGACCCCGCACGGATTATCTCGCTGATGGTGTAGATGTGGTGTTTGTGGCCCTTCCGGGCGTGGTCGAGGGTCTCCGTGTTGACGCCGAGCGAGGTGCCATAGAGGTCCCGTTCGAGGTCGTGGACCGCGAAGCCGTTGCCCGCGGAGATGGCGTGGACGTACCCCTCGCGGACCAGCCGGGCGAGCGCCTCGCGGGCCCCCGAGTGGATGAGCGCCGGGCCCGCGACGACGAGGACGGTCCCGCCCTCCTCGTTGACGGCGCTGACGGCGTCGGCCACCTGCCTGATGGTGGTCTCGGAGGGGCGCTCCGAGGAGACGCCCCCCTGCATGAACCCGAAGGTGTCGTCGGCGCTCCGGGGGCGTTCGGGCGGCCGGACGCGGATGCCCGCCTCGCCGGTCACGACCCGGTCGCCCTCCTCGATGGCGTTGAGGACCTTCGTGTACGCTCGCGGGCCGCCCTCGGCGTCCGGTTCGACGACGACGGCACAGTCCATCTCCATGCGTTCGACGTCCACCCACGACCCCTCGAAGCGGACCTGCGTCGGGTGGTTCGTCGTCGAGTAGAACCCCTCCGGGACCACCTGGTCTGCAGGTGCGGGGGTGAGCGTCGCGTCGAGGGGGTCCACGGGGTTCGCGCCGCTCTGGTGGAGTTCGTGGACGATGGCCTGCAGTTCCTCCTCGGTGTCGGCCATCACGGTCATGCGGGCGTAGGACTCCTCGGTGTTCGAGCGGCCCACCTCGAACTCCTCGACCTCGAAGACGCCGTCCATGTCCATCACGACGCCCATACAGCGCCCCAACATCCCCGAATCGATGATGTGGCCCTCCAGTTCGACCACGCGTGAGTGTGTCATACCGGACCGATTGCGGCCCCGGGGCTAATCGGTTGCGACCTCGACCGGTCGGTGTCGGTCACTCGCCGGTCCGACAGTCCACCGCCCACGCGCCGTCGCTCGCCGCGACCAGTCGGTCGTACAGCGCCCGCAGGCCCGCCGACCCCGTCTCGGGGAGGACGTGCAACTCGACGGTGCCATCGCGGACGGCGACCCGGAAGGTGTCGCCGGTGTCGTCGTCGTGGACGAGATACAGCGGCATCGGGAGGTCGAACCAGTCGCCGTAGCGGTAGGGGCCCTCCTCCAGCACCCGCGAGAGGAGGGCGTCCACCTCGCCGTTCCCGGGAGCATCCCCGCCCTGCGGGGCGAGGGCGAACACGACCGTCCCCTCGTACTCGACGGTGGTCCGCGAGTACCGGCGTTCGGGGCGGGCCGGTATCTCGAACGTCGGTTCCCGCGTCACGGGTTCACGTTGCGCGTCATCCGGTTTAAACTCGCGGGCGATGCGGGCCGGTCAGGGCCGCTCGAACCGGTAGGTGGTGTGCTCGCCGCGGACGTGGAAGACCCCCGCCTCGTGGTCGAACTCGACGGCGACGGCGTCGGCCGTCGCGAAGTCGTGCAGCGGCATCCCCGTCTCGACGCGCCCCTCGCGCGAGAGCGAGACGTGTGCGGACCCGAACGTCACGCGCAGGCCGTCTTCGGACTCCTCGACGGTCCCCTCGTCGCCGGCGAAGGTCCGGAGCTCCGTCGTCATGCGGTCCCACTCGTCGGTGGGGACTGTCGTGCTCATACGGCGACTTCGACCCCGGGGCCCGTCAAAGTGGGACCCCGTCGGGCGTCCAGAGCCCGCCCCGGCTCAGTACCAGGTCGCACCCGCGTCCACGTTGATGTCCTGTGCGGTGACGTGACGCGCGTGCGGCCCGGCGAGGTAGGCGACCTGCTCCGCCACCTCCTCGACGGGGACGATGGTGTCGAGCGGGAGTTCATCGAGGACGAGGTCGCGTTTCGCCTGCTCGTAGCTGACGCCCGTCGCCTCCGCCCGGGCCTCGAAGACCCGCTCGATGCGGTCGCCGCTCACCGCGCCCGGACAGACCGTGTTGACCGTCACGTCGTCCTCGCCGAGCTCGAACGCCAGCGCCCGCGTGAGCCCGACGACGGCCATCTTCGAGGCGGCGTAGGGCGTCCGCAGGGGGTAGGGCTTCTTGCCCGCGATGGACCCGATGGTGACGAGACTGCCCCGATGGCTCTCCCTGAGGTGCGGCGAGGCGTGTTTCGCACACAGGAACGGCCCGAGGACGTTCACCCGCTGGACGTCCATCCACTCCTCGACGGACACCTCCTCGTGGGGCGCTGTCGGTCCCGCGATGCCGGCGTTGTTGACGAGACAGTCCAGCCCGTCGAACTCCGCGACGGCGGCCTCGACCGCCGCCTCGACTTCGGCCTCGTCGGTGACGTCCATCGGGGTGACGAGGACCCGCTCCTCGGGGATCCCCTCGGCGGTTTCGCGGAGGTTCGCCTCGTCGCGCGCCGCGAGGACGACGTTGGCACCCCAGTCGGCGAACGTCCGCGCTATCTCCCGGCCGATTCCCTGACTCGCACCCGTCACCAGCGCCGTGATGTCATCGAGCATTGCCCGCCGTTCGGCCAATCGCGTGTTAGGTGTTGTGTACCCCCACGTCGGTCTACACTCATTCACAGAGGACTTTTATCTGAAACTGAGTGTACTCTTCGTATGGTAGTGGGATTCAGGCGGGTCGCGCCGGACCTCTCGGCGAGCGAGGTCGTCGGGGAACGGGCGCTCGCGGTCGGCATCGACGCGGTGCTCGTCGGTCTCTGTAGCGTCGCGCTCGCGGTGGGGGTCGGGTCGCCGCTGGGCGGCGTGCCGGTCGCGCTCGCGCTCGCACCGCTCCTGTGGGCCGCCTACAGCGTCGGAGGCGTCGGGACGTGGGGTCAGACCCCCGGGAAGCACCTCGCGGGGGTCGTCGTGGTGGACGCGCGCGGCGGCGTGCCGACGTACCGCGCCGCGGCCGTCCGCGAACTGCTCCGCGTCGCGGACGTGGCGCTGGTCGGCCTCGCCCCGCTCCGGCGGACCGACCGGCGCCGGCGACTCGGCGACCGGGTGGCGGAGACCGTCGTCGTCCGGGCCCGACGCGAGGAGCGGCGCCTGTAGGCCGACCCGCCGGGCGACGGTTCTTACCGCTGGCGCGTGTAGGTCCGGTATGTGTGGCCGTTACAGCCTCTTCGCCCCGCCCGACGAACTGGAAGAGCGCTTCGAGGCGACCCTCGACTTCGAGTACCGGCCGCGGTACAACGCCGCGCCGACTCAGTCGCTGCCCGTCGTCCGTGACGCCTCCCGCGGGTCCATCACCGAGTCGCGCTGGGGGCTCGTCCCCTCCTGGAGCGACGAGGAGGGCGACGGCATCATCAACGCCCGCGCGGAGACGGTCGCCGAGAAGCCCGCGTTCCGCGAGGCCTACCGGAACCGGCGCTGTCTGGTCCCCGTCGACGGCTTCTACGAGTGGAAACAGACCGACGCGGGCAAGCAGCCCTACCGCATCACCCGGACGGACGGCGACCTGTTCGCGCTCGCGGGCCTCTACGAGTACTGGAAGCCGAAGCAACGACAGACCGGGCTGGGCGACTTCGGGGGCGACGGGGAGGGCCCCGACCGCGAGACCGAACCCGTCGAGACGTTCACCATCATCACCCGCGAACCGACGCCGTTCATGGCCCAGTACCACCACCGGCAGGCGCTCGCGCTCGCGCCCGAGGACGAGTCGGCGTGGCTGGACGGCGCGGGCGTCGAGGAGGTGGGGATGCCCCCCGACGACGCCTTCCGTGCCTACCCGGTCTCGACGGCCGTGAACGACCCGTCGAACGACTCGCCGGAGGTCGTCGAGGAGGCGGAAGTAGCCGACTAGTCGAACAGCGCCCCGTGGCGTGCCGCGAGGTTGGTGTACTCGCCCGAGGAGTACAACTCGAAGACCCCCTCGGGGTTGACCGTCGACTCCGAGAGCGGGACGTACTGGGCGGGCGTCCCGAAGACGAACGACTGGGGCGGGACGTCCATGCCGGGGAGGACGTTCGTCCCCATGGCGACGATGCTTCCCTCGCCGACGGTGGCCTCGCTGATGGCGGCGTTGAACCCCACGAGCGTGCCGTCCTCGACTTCGGCCTCGTTGAGCACCGCGCCGTGACCGACCATCACGCGTTCGCCGAGGCGCGAGGCGTGGATGGTCGCGTTGTCACCGATGTGGCTCTCCCGGCCGACGATGACCGGCCCCACGTCGCCCCGGAGGACGACCCCCGGCCAGACGCTCGCGTTCGCCTCCACGGTTACGTCGCCCACGAGGGTGGACTCGCGGCTGACGTGGGCGTTGCCGTGGACCTGCGGTTCCGTGCCTTCGAAGGGGTAGTGGCGCTTGTCCGACTCCATGTGAGTGGTATTCGTTGGCATGGAGATATGTCTTGTCTCGCCTACGACTCGCAAGGCATACGGCCCGCCGGCGGGAGATGGAGGCATGAAACTCGCGCGCATCGAGACCGAGGACGGCGTGCGGACGGGCGAGTACGCCGATGGCGGCGTGACGACGGACGACGGAAAGCGCTACGAGGAGAGCGAGTACGACCTGCTCGCGCCCTGCGAACCCTCCGCGCTGTACTGCGTCGGGCGGAACTTCGGCGAGACCGTCGAGCAGATGGGCTACGACGTCCCCGACGAACCGGACTTCTTCATCAAGCCGCCGGTGTCGGTCATCCCCCACGGGGCGCCCATCGAGTACCCGGAGTGGACCGAGGAGTTCACCTACGCCGGCGAGCTCGCCGCCGTCATCGGCGAGCGGTGCCACGAACTCGACGAGAGCGGGGTTGACGACGCCGTCCTCGGCTACACGGTCCTGAACGACCTCGACGCTCTCGACCAGCAGGGTCGCACGGCGCGCAAGGCCTTCGACGGCTCCGGCCCTCTCGGCCCCTACGTCGAGACGGACGTCGACGTCTCGGATATGGACATGTGGACGGACATCAACGGCGAACGCAGACAGGCGGCCACCACCGCCCAGATGTTCTTCACGCCCCGCGAGGTCGTGTCGTACCTCTCCCAGCGGCTCACCTTCCACCCCGGCGACGTCGTCTCCTTCGGCAGCCCCGCGAACCCCGGTCTCATCGAACCGGGCGACGAGGTCGCGATCACCTACGAGGGCGTCGGCACCCTCCGGAACACCGTCAAGTAATCCGCCGGCAACGCTTTTGCCGGGGCCACGCCAGCCTC
>CAYYSW010000199.1:0-5230 GCA_964474395.1 uncultured Halobacteriales archaeon | reverse complement strand
CCCGTTCACTCGCTGACGCTCGCTCACGGGACTCCCGGCGAGTCTATGGCGTTTCTCGGCGAACTCACCGACGAGTCCGCTGACGTTCTCACGGGGCATCGCGGCGAGTGAAGCGGGTCGCGTTCGCCAGCCAACGGCATAACGGGGACTCCCGACGAGTCCGTGTCTGGTCCGGGTGTCTCGACGACACGCGACCGGGTGGGCACGTTCTTCCCCGTCGCCTCGACCGTCTTCTCGCGTGAGTATCCCCTCCCGGCTCGAACGACCGCTCCGGTACGTGATGGGTGGGCTCTACGTCGTCGCGGGCGTGATGCACTTGCTCGCGCCGAACGTGTTCGCACAGATCGTCCCGCCGTGGCTCCCGCGACCGCTCGCACTCGTGTATCTCTCCGGGGTCGCCGAGGTCCTCCTCGGGCTCGGCGTGCTCGTCCCGCGGACGCGTCGCCGCGCCACACAGGGGCTCATCGCTCTGTTGGTCGCCGTCTTCCCCGCCAACGTCTACATGGCGACACACGACGTGACGCTCACGGGCGTACTGGAGGGGTTCAGGGACCCCTCGGAGGCGGTACTGTGGGTACGACTCCCGCTGCAGGGTGTCCTCGTTCTGTGGGCGGAGTAGTACACGCGACCGGCGACCGACGGGAGCGACTCTGGGGAGAGGACGCCGTTGACCTCACCGCCTGACGACTGTCGCCACGTGACAGCACACGAGGAGGTGGCCGGCCCGCCGTCGTTCCACCGACGCCCGATACCGGTCCGGTACATCGGTTCGATACTGTCACACGGTACCGATACTCACAATCGTTCCTGTTCGAATCAGATGGATAATTAACCGTTTGGTTAAGCGTGTCGAAAGAAGATATACGTACGTACAGAGGAACGTGGCCGCACACAGACACGTTTGCACGGTACGGGCAGTGGGTGTCCGTTCGGCCGTGCCCGTTCCGGTGCAGATGACCGACAATGAGACAGCACGACTACGACGACGGCGAGCACATCCCGAGCGACGAACTCTTCGCGGCGCTGGCCGACCGTGACCGACGGAAGGTCCTCTTTCACCTCAGGCAGAACCGACTGGCGACGACCGAGGAGCTGGCGACCGTCGCGGGCGATGAGGGGGTCGAAGGCGTCCAGAACCGCCTGCTGGCCGACCACCTCCCGATGCTGGAGGACATCGGCCTCGTGGCCTACGACCGCTCGGCCGATCAGGTGGAACTGACCGCCAACCCCGAGGAGGTCGGGGCGTGGCTGGACCTCGCGATGCGCCGGGACCTGCGGGCGGAGGCTCGGGCCACGACCGCCGGCAGGTCGTCGACGTCGAAGGCGACGGGTGCGGACGCGAACGCGGACGCCGACGGGGACGACCGCATCCACGTCCTCCTCGTCGACGACTCGGTGGACTTCGTGAGTGCGATGGGCGACCTGCTCGAGCGCGAACACGACGACCTGGCGGTGACGACGGCGACGAGTGCCCCCGACGCGTTCACCGTCCTGAAGAGCGAGCCGATACACTGCGTCGTCAGCGACTACAAGATGCCCGGCATCGACGGCATCGAGTTCCTCGACGCCGTCGGCGAGGAGTACCCCGACGTCTCGTTCATCCTGTTGACGAACAAGGGGAGCGAACAGGCGGCCGGCGAGGCCATCGCCATCGGGGCGAGCGACTTCGTCCGCAAGGAGACGACCCCGGAGGGTTACGACCGTCTCGCCCGGTCCATCCGCGACGCGGTGGGGCGGGGCGACTGACGCCCCGCCATGGGGCGACGGGACGATTCCCCGACGGTCGGCCGCCGGCCGCGGAGTGACGACCGGAACGACGAGCCCCGGCCGGGACCGAGACCGGGGTCGGCGAACGAGGCGGACACCACGGACCCCCCAGGAGCCGGCGCGGACCGGGACGCGCCGGAATCGGAGGACCCACCCGAGGCGGACCGGATACGCCTGCTGTACGTCGACGACGACCGGGCGTACCTCGAGACCGCCCGTGCCTTCCTCGAACGCGAGTACGGCGACCTGAGCGTCGACGGGGTGACCGACCCAGAGACCGCCCTGTCGCGGCTCGACGACGTGGACTGCGTCGTCAGCGACTACGAGATGCCCGGGATGGACGGGCTCGAACTCCTCCGGGCGGTCCGCGCGGCCCGCCCGCGCCTCCCGTTCGTGCTGTTCACGGGACGTGGTGGGGCGGCGGTCGAACGGGCCGCCTACGAGGCCGGCGTGACCGACTACCTCCGCAAGGGCGGCGGGACGGCGGCCCTCGAGACCCTCGGCCAGCGCATCCGCGAGGCCGTCACGAGCACGCGCGTCAGGGCCGTCGCCGCCGACGCTGGCCGACGGGACGGGTCGGCGGTCGACTTCTACCGGACGCTCGTCGAACAGAACCTCGTCGGCATCTACCTCATCCAGGACGACCGCTTCGAGTACGTCAACCCGCGGCTGGCCGAACTGTTCGGATACGAGCAGGCGGAACTCCTGGAGGGGGTGTCGCCGCTCGACCTGGTCAGCGACTCCTATCGCGGGACCGTCCGCGACCGCCTCGCCGAGCGACTGGAGGGGCCGGTCGCGGACGTCCAGTACGTCTTCGAGGGCCTCCGAAAGGACGGCGGAACGATCTTCGTGGAGGTCCACGGGAGCGCCGTCCAGTACGACGGCCGGCCGGCGGTGCTCGGGTCGCTCATCGACGTGACCGAACGCGAGGAGCGCCGCGAGGAACTGCTCCGCTACCAGGACATGCTCGAGGCCGTCGGCGACGGTCTCTACCACCTCGACCGGGCGGGGCGACTCAGGGACTGCAACGAGGCCGTCGAGACCATCACGGGCTACGACCGGGCGGCCCTCGTCGGCGAACACGTCTCGCTCGTCCTCGACGACGAGGCCATCGACCGCTGCGAGCGCGGCATCCGGGACCTGCTCGATTCGGGGGCGGTCCACGAGGTCAAGCAGTACGAGGTGGTCGTCGTCCGGGCGGACGGCGAGCGCGTCCCGTGTGAACTCACGCTGTCGTTACTCCCGCGGGGGCCACAGGGAGAACTGCGCGGGACCGTCGGCATCCTCCGGGACGTCTCCGAGCGTCGCCAGCGCGAACGGCGCTACGAGGCCATCTTCGACCAGACCTACCAGTTCACGGGCCTGCTGGAACCCGACGGCACGATACTGGAGGCCAACGAGACGGCCCTCGCCTTCGGCGGCCTGACCCGCGAGGCGGTGGTCGGGCGGCCGATATGGGAGACCGGCTGGTTCGCCGACGACGAGGCCACCCGCGAGATGCTCCGCGACCTCGTCGAGCGGGCGGCCGACGGGGAGTTCGTCCGCCGCGAGGTCGAGGTCCACGGCCCGGAGGACGTGGTCACGACGGACTTCTCCATCAAGCCCGTCACCGACGAGAACGGGACCGTCGACCTCCTCATCCCGGAGGCCCGCGACATCACCGAGCGGGTCCGAATCGAACGGGAGCTCCGCGAGAGCCGCCGCCAGTACTCGACGCTGCTCTCGAACCTGCCGGGGATGGCCTACCGCTGTGCGAACGAGCGCGACTGGCCCATGGAGTTCGTCAGCGACGGCTGTCGCGCGCTGGCCGGCTACGACCCCGCGGACATCGAGGCCGGGGACCCGCCGTGGGGCGAGGTCATCCACCCCGACGACCGGGAGGGGGTCTGGGAGGACGTACAGGCGGCGCTCGACCGCCGCGAGCCCTTCGAGCTCACCTACCGCATCGCGACGCGCGACGGCGAGACACGCTGGGTGTGGGAACAGGGACAGGGCGTCTTCGACGGCGACGACCTCCGGGCGATAGAGGGGTTCATCACCGACATCACCCGCCGCCACCGGATGGAGCGGGAACTCCGGACGAGCGAGCGTGCGGTCCGTGACCTCGCGGCCGTCGCCTCGCGCATGGACCTCACCTTCGAGGAGAAGCTCCCGCGCATCCTCGACATCGGCTGTGAGCGACTGGGGATGGAGAGCGGCCACCTGACGCGGGTCCGCGAGGAGGCCGACGAGCGGGAGGTGGTCGCCGTCAGCGACGACCACGACCACGTCACCGAGGGGACGACGATGCCCCTCTCGGCGACGCCGTGTGCCGAGACGGTCGCCGCCCGCGCGGTCAATTGTGTCCCGGACGTGGGTGCGCTCCGGGGCGACGGGGACGGCGCGAGGGAGGCCGGCGAGCGCTCGGCGACCTTCCGGTCGTACATCGGCGTGCCCATGGTCGTCGAGGGGGAGGTGGCGGGGACGCTCTGTTTCGTCAGCGCCACCCCACGCGAGCCGTTCACCGACGCCGAGCGGACCTTCGCGAGCCTCATCGCCCAATGGATTCGCTTCGAGGTCGAACGCGAGACCCACGAGCGGCAGTTACAGCGCGAGAACGAGCGGCTGGAGGAGTTCGCGAGCATCGTGAGCCACGATCTGCGCAACCCCCTCGACGTGGTGGCGGTGAACCTCGAACTCGCTCGGCGCGACGAGGACCGCTCGCGACTCGACGCCATCGAGCGGGCCACCCGGCGGATGCACAGCCTCATCGACGACCTGCTCACGCTGGCCCGGGAGGGGCGTGTCGTCGGCGAGACGACGCCGGTGGACGTCGCGCGGGTCGCCCGCGACGCCTGGGAGACCGTCGACACCCGCGGGACGACGCTGGACCTCGACTCGACTCTCGGGACGCTCCCCGCCGACGAACCGCGACTGCGCCGGGTCTTCGAGAACCTCTTTCGCAACGCGGTCGAACACGGCGGGCCGGACGTGACGGTCCGGGTCGGCCCGCTCGACGGCGGGTCGGGGTTCTACGTCGAGGACGACGGTCCCGGCATCCCGGCCGACGACCGCGACCGGGTGTTCGAACACGGCTACACGACCCGGCAGGGCGGGACGGGCCTCGGGCTCACCATCGTCCGGGACATCGTCGAGGCCCACTCCTGGACGGTCGACGTCACGGCGGGCGGAGAGGGCGGCGCGCGGTTCGAGGTCGTAGAACGGCCCAGCGCACTGCCGACGGGCGACGAACTCGGGAGGTGAGACGGGTTCGACCGGTGCGGTCGCTCGGTGGGGAGACTGTCGGGAGGGCAGAACGCCTCGGCGTTACTCCTCGGGCGCTCGTTCCTCGCCTCGTTCCCAGACTCGGTCGACCCGTTCCCCGTTCGGCGGTGTGTGACTGACGTCCTTCAGCGTCTTCTTCGTCATCGTGCTATGGAGTACCAACGCCCACTATTTAACCCCTTCATGAGTGTGACAATGA
>CAYYSW010000198.1:1030-5280 GCA_964474395.1 uncultured Halobacteriales archaeon | reverse complement strand
GGTCCATCGAGGGCGTCGCGACCAGCGCGCTGTACGCCGCCGCCCGACAGGCCGGTACCCCGCGAAGCCTCGACGAGATAACCGGCGTCTCCCGGGTCGACAAGGACGAGATCGCGCGCACCTACCGCTACGTGGTCCGCCAGCTGAACCTCGAGATCCAGCCCGCGGACCCCGAGAGCTACGTCCCGCGGTTCGCCAGCGACCTCGGGATGTCCGACGAGGCCGAGCGGCGCGCCCGCGACCTGCTGAAGGGCGCGAAGGAGGCCGGCATCCACTCGGGCAAGTCGCCGGTCGGCCTCGCCGCCGCCGCCGTCTACGCCGCCTCGCTGCTCACCAACGAGAAGGTGACACAGAGCGAGGTCAGCGACGTCGCGAACATCTCCGAGGTCACCATCCGGAACCGTTACCACGAACTGCTGGAGACGGAGAGCGGCACCGCGGCGCTCTGATGGCCGAAGGAACGTACGTCTGTCCGACCTGCGGGGCCACCACGACGCGGTCGTTCCGCACCGCGTCCGTGATGCGTGCCTGCGAGAACGGCTGTGAGTTCGGTCACCATGTCCGCCAGGACCTGCTGGCGAAGGTCGACGACCTCCCGGAGGCCGACCGACCCGACGACTGGTCGGAGCTCTCGGTCAGGGAACGCCTGCTCGCGGCGATGCGCTCCGGCGCCGTCTCGCGAAGCGACCTCTGACTCCGCGCCGGTTCAGTTCTCGGCCGCCCGTATCTGTCGCGTGAGCAACAGCGCCGACCCGCCGGTGTACACCGCCAGCGCCGCGGCGTGGGCCACGAGCGCGGCGACCATCTCCGGGTGCCGCCGGACGAACGGTACGAGGACGAGCTGCAGGAGCCCGAAGGCGGCGGTCGCGGCGTCGGCCCGCCGGAGCGTCCGGGCCATCTTCGGGTCGTAGTCGTAGCGCCACGAGCGCCACAACGAGGTGGCCGCTATCCACCACCCCGCGGCGATGCGATAACAGACGTCCCACAGGAGGAGCAACGCGAAGAACAGCACCACCATCCCCGGGTCCGGGCCGAGCAGCTCCGTCAGCAGGTCCGGTTCGGTCCGCTGGGGGTCGTAGCTGAACAGGTAGACGACCATCGAGATGAACGCGAGGACGGCGAGGACTATCTCGATGTTCGCGCCGAACAGGAGGCGCCGGTAGGTGTCGGGGAGGTCCCGCGAGCGGACGTCGTGCGCGATGCGCGTCATGAGGACGCTCCCGCCGGTGGCGACGACGACGGCCGCCGTTCCGGCCGGGACGGCCCCCCAGTTGTCGGTGAGGGCGGCGAACAGGAGGACACCGACCTCGAAGACCGCAAACTGGATGGGCGCGAGCGCCCGCTCGGTGAGGTCGACCCCGGGGATGGGGAGCGCACCGATGATGCTCTCGTAGGTCCATGCCGACCCGTAGATGTCATCCTGACCCTCGTCCGCCCCGTCGCCGCTCACGGTCAGAGGACGCTCGTGGCGGCCCGGCCGATGCGTCGCTTGACCCCGCCGCCGAACTGGCGCATGCTGATGCGCCAGGGGGTCCGCCGGCCGACGACGCTGGTCTTCCCCTCGGTGACGGCGTCGAGGATGCCCTTCGGCGTGCGGACGTCGGTGGCGACCTGTGTCACCGCCTGACCGACCATCTCGGCGATGTGGGCGTCGCTGCCGGCCGTCTGGGGGAGGTCGCGGCGCTCGGCGAAGCGTTCGGCCCGGCGGTTCGAGCGGCCGGTGAACAGTCGGGAGTTGTACACCTCGATGGCGTCCGCACTGGCGAGTGCCTCCTGGCTGATGTGGGGGGCGACGCCGTGGCGCGCCCGCTGGAAGGGGTGGGGGACGACGGCGACTCCGCCCTGGTCACGGATGCGGTCGAGGGTCTCGCCGAACGAGAGGCCCGCGGGAACCCGTTCGGTGAGGCCGAACCCAAGGACGTGTCCTGCCTCGCTGGTCACCTCCATCCCGGTGATGCCGACCAGGCCGTACTCGGGGGCGAGTTCGGCCATCCGGAGGCTCTCGTCGATCTCGTCGTGGTCCGTCACGGCGAGGGCGTCGAGGCCGACGGCGGCCGCCTGCTCCAGCAGTAGTTCGATGGGGTCGCGGCCGTCGTACGAGAGGTCGGAGTGGGCGTGAAGCTCGACCGATAACACGTCCGTCCGTTCGCGCGCGGTCGAAAAAAGCAGTCCGGTATCGGTGGTCCACCGCGGGTACGTCCCCGTCTCGACGCCCCGGCCGCGCCGAGGACTACACGAACGTGCATATGGAAACGCTCTAATCCCGCCTGCCCCAGCACATGGATGAATGACTCTCGCGCCCTCGGACCGCGAACTCGTCGTGGAGGAACTCGGCCGGGACCCGACGCCCGCGGAGGAAGCGCTCTTCGAGAACCTCTGGAGCGAACACTGCGCCTATCGCTCCTCGCGGCCCCTCCTCTCGGCGTTCGAGAGCGAGGGCGAGCAGGTCGTCGTGGGACCGGGCGACGACGCGGCCGTCGTGGCGCTCCCCGATTACGGGGGCGAGGGCGAGAGCGGAGAGCCGTGGTACGTCACGCTCGGCATCGAGAGCCACAACCACCCCTCCTACGTCGACCCCTACGACGGCGCGGCGACGGGCGTCGGCGGCATCGTCCGCGACACGCTATCGATGGGCGCCTACCCCATCGCGCTGGCCGACTCGCTGTACTTCGGCCCCTTCGCCGACGAACACTCCCGGTACCTCTTCGAGGGGGTCGTCGAGGGCATCGCGGACTACGGCAACTCCATCGGCGTCCCCACCGTGACGGGGAGCGTCGCGTTCCACGACGACTACGAGGGCAACCCGCTGGTCAACGTCGCCTGCGTCGGCCTCCTCCGGGCGGACCGCCTCGTCACGGCGGAGGCGAAGCGAGCCGGGAACAGATTGCTGCTCGTCGGCAACGCGACGGGGCGGGACGGCCTCGGCGGGGCGAGTTTCGCGAGCGAGGACCTCGCGGAGGACGCCGAGACCGAGGACCGGCCCGCGGTGCAGGTGGGGGACCCCTACGCCGAGAAACTGCTCGTCGAGTGCAACGAGGCGCTCGTCGACGAGTCGCTGGTCGAGGCGGCCCGCGACCTCGGCGCGGCGGGGCTGGGCGGCGCCTCCAGCGAACTCGTCGCCAAGGGGGGCCTCGGCGCGCGCATCGACCTCGAAGCGGTCCACCAGCGCGAACCGAACATGAACGCCCTGGAGATTCTCCTCGCGGAATCGCAGGAACGGATGTGCTACGAGGTGCGCCCGGAGAACGTCGAACGGGTCCGGGAACTCGCCGACCGCTTCGACCTCGGCTGTTCGGACATCGGCGAGGTAGTAGACGGAAACTACGTCTGCACGTTCGAGGGCGAGACCGTCGTGGACGTCCCCGCCGACTATCTCGCCGACGGCGCGCCGATGAACGACCTCGCCTCGGTCGAACCGACGGAACCCGGCCGGGACCTGCCCGAAGCGGACCTCGGCGAGGCGTTCGAGGCCGTCGTCGGCAGTCCGAACACGGCGAGCAAGCGCTGGGTCTACCGGCAGTACGACCACGAGGTCGGCGCCCGGACGGCGCTCAGGCCCGGCGACGACGCGGCCGTCATGTCCATCCAGGAGACCGGGACCGGACTGGCGTTCACCGCCGGCGCGGACCCCAACTGGACGAGCGCCGACCCCTACGACGGCGCGCGGGCCGTCGCCCTGGAGAACGCGACGAACCTCGCGGCGAAGGGCGCACGCCCCCTCGCCGCCGTGGACTGCCTGAACGGCGGCAACCCCGAGAAGCCCGAGGTGTACGGCGGCTTCCGGGCCGTCGTCGACGGCCTCGCGGACATGTGTGCCGACCTCTCGGTGCCCGTCGTCGGCGGGAACGTCTCGCTGTACAACGACTCCGTCTCCGGCCCCATCCCCCCCACGCCGACGCTGGCGATGGTCGGGACGAAGGCGGGCTACGACGCCCCGCCGATGGCGCTCTCGGGGGAGGGCACCCTGCTGGTCGTCGGCGACGGGGTTCTCGCGGGCGGCGAGGCGGCCCTCGGCGGGTCGGAGTACCTCGCGGAGTTCGGCGGGAGCGACCGCTTCCCCGAACTGCCCGCCGACGCGCCGGCGTTCGTGGAGGCGCTGGCGGGCGTGGCTGACGACGACTCGACGCTCGCGGTCCACGACGCCAGCCACGGGGGCCTCGCGGTGACGCTCGCCGAGATGGTCGGGGCGGCGGGCGCGACGGCCACGCTGGCGGGCGACGCGAGCGCCGCGGAGCTGCTCTTCCACGAAC
>CAYYSW010000198.1:0-1020 GCA_964474395.1 uncultured Halobacteriales archaeon | reverse complement strand
GAACAGCCCGGCCGCGCCGTCGTGGAGACGACCGACCCCGAGGCGGTCCGTGGGGCCTTCGAGGGGGTCGCGCCCGTCCACGAGGTGGGCGAGGTGAACGACTCGGGGACGCTGGAGCTGACCGTCGGCGGGGAGACGCTCCGCTACAGTGAGGAGGATATCGCGGACCTGCGGGCGGTCATCGAGCGGGAACTGGCGTAGTCGGGTGGGCGTCCTCGGGACTTTTGTGCCGCCCGCGATACCGGGAACCAGTCATGAACACGGAGACGGCGAAGATGCTCGCCGGGGAGCCCTACGACCCGCTGGACCCGGCCCTCGTCGCGGACCGCGAGCGGGCGCGGGACCTGACGCGGCGCTACAACCGGACGCGTGCGGGGGACGACGAGGAGCGCCGGCGGCTGCTGGAGGAACTGTTCGGGACGGGTGGCGGGAGCGCCGCGGTCGAACCGCCCTTCCGGTGTGATTACGGCTACAACCTCCACGTCGGGGAGGGCTTCTTCGCGAACTTCGACTGCGTCTTCCTCGACGTCTGTCGCATCGACGTCGGGCGGAACTGCTTCGTGGGCCCGGGCGTCCACCTCTACACCGCGACACACCCGCTGGACGCCGAGGAGCGGACGTCGGGCGTCGAGTCGGGCGCCCCGGTGAGCATCGGCGACGACGTTTGGATGGGCGGGCGGGCGGTGCTCACCCCCGGCGTGAGCGTCGGGGACCGCGCCGTGGTCGCCGCGGGGGCCGTCGTCACGGGGGACGTCCCGGACGACGTCGTGGTGGGCGGGAACCCGGCGCGGGTGATACAGGAACTCGACGGAGAGGAGTAGCCGTGTCGACCCGTCTCAGAGCGTCAGCAGGATGGGGACGCCGAAGACGACGAGGATGCCGATGAGGGCGACAATCGCACCGATACCGACGTCGCGGCCGGAGTACGGCGACTGGGGGGCGGTCGTGCGCTCGTCGGGCCGCGGTTCGGGCGTGTCGCTGTCGTGGTGGTCGTGGTCGTCCGGGGCGGGCGTGTCGTCG
>CAYYSW010000197.1:0-5306 GCA_964474395.1 uncultured Halobacteriales archaeon | reverse complement strand
ACCCCCCACTCGCGCACGCGGTCGATGGCATCCAGCACGCCCGGGTGGTCGTACATCGGTTCGTGCATCGCGGGGGCGACGACGACGGGCAGGCCGGCGCCGAGGGCCGTCGTCGCACACGTCGTGACGGGCGTGTCGTCGACCGCGCTCGCCACCTTCCCGACCGTGTTGGCGGTGGCCGGCGCGAGCAGGAGGACGTCCGCCCAGCCGTCCTCGCCACACAGTTCGACGTGCTCGACTCGACCGGTCAGTTCGGTGACCACGTCGTCGTCCGTCGCGTACTGGAGCGACCAGGGGTGGATGATACCCCGCGCGCTGTCGGTCATCACGGCCCGGACCGCGGCGCCCTCCCGGCGCAGCTCGTGGGCGAGTTCGACCGTCTTCACCGCGGCGATGGACCCGCTCACCCCGAGGGCGACGTTGGTTCCGTCGAGAACTCCCATACCGGGGGTTCGGGGCCGGCCACTAAAAACGGGGGACGATTCGACCGTGCCCTCGCGCTCACTCCTCTTGGCTCGGGTGGGGCGTCGGTCGGTCGGGGTGTGGCTCCGCGAAACGCTCGCGCATCGCTTCTATCGACTCGCGTTCGCGTGCCCGCCGTTCGTCCTCGTCGATCTCCTCGCATCCGGGGGGCACCTCGCGGCCCCGGTCGGTGAAGTAGCCCTCGGGGACGGTCCAGTCGTGGTAGTAGGGGACATCGCTGTCCTCGACGAGTGCGAGGGCGACCGTCGCGGCGTGACCCGCGGCGACGACCGTCTGGTGGGGCTGTTCGGCCACCCGGCCGGCCGCATAGAGCCCCTCGACGTCGGTGCGGCCCTCGGCGTCGGCGTCAACGTACGTCTTCGACCCCCGCGCGACGATGCCGAGGTCCTCGATGCCGTCGAGGAAGCCCGTGTCGTTCTTCGTCGCGACGACGGCGAAGCGCGTCTGGAGGGAGTCGCCGCCCACCGCGACGTCGAACCCCTCGCCCTCCTCGGACTCGGTGATGGCCGTCACGGTGCCCTCACGGACCGTACAGCCCGCCCGCTCGGCCTGTTCTTCGGTCGTGTCCAGCAGGGTCCGGGGGTTCACGCCCGCGGGGAACCCGGGGTAGTTCTCGAGGTGGGCGTTGCGCCGGAGGATGGACTCGCCGGCACGCACCACGAGCGTCTCCAGCCCGGCGCGAGCGGTGAACATCCCCGCGGTCAGTCCCGCGACGCCGCCGCCCACGACGAGGACGTCCGTCCCGTCGGCCGTCGCTTTCGCCTCGGTGTCCGCGTCCGCGGTCTCGTCCGCACTCGTGTCCGCGTCCATACCTCGCGTTCCCCGCCGGGGGATACAAAGGTAGGCACTCGGTGCCGGCACCGGTACCGCCCGGTTCGGGCCGTAGGAGAACACTTACGCCGGGGGCAGGCGAACCGCGGGTGTGGACTCCGTCGAAGTCAGCACCCTCGTCTACCTGCCACCCGAGGAGGTGTACGACTTCCTCGTGGACTTCCCGCGCTACGCCGACTACTCGGAGTACCTGCGCGAGGTCCGTCAGTACGGCGACGGCACGCCGGGCACCGAGTACGAACTCTCCTTCGCGTGGTGGAAGCTCGCCTACACCACGCGGTCGCGGGTGACGGGCGTCGACCCCCCCAAGCGCATCGACTGGACGGTCGTCAAGGACATCGACGCCGAGGGGGCGTGGCTCATCGACTCCGTCCCCGAGGAGGCCCCACCGGGCGAGGACCACGCCACCCGGGTCACGTTCTACGTCGAGTTCCGCCCGGAGTCGGCGAACAAGAGCGCCATCGACCTCCCGGCGCTCGTCTCGCTCGGCTGGGTCATCGACAAGGCCAAACCCAAGATCAAGGAGGAGGCCGAGCGCGTCGTCCGGCGCATCGTCGCCGACCTCGAGGGCGAGGAGCGGCCGGTCGAGGTCGTCGTCCACGACAGCCCCGACGCCATCTGAGCCGCGCTCCTCGCGCCCGCTGACTGTCAGCGAGCCCCACGACCTGTCGAGACGACAACCGTTGTTCCGAGCGGCGAGTCACTCCCTGACGCCCCCGACCGGGCCGTCAGAACCGTTCTGTTTCGGGCGGGGGTGGGGTCGTGGCTCCGCTCACTCCCGCTTTCGACCGTCAGCCGCGCCTGTCGAGGTGTACCCCTTCGCGATCCAGGCGGACCCGGAAGGGACCGACGGCGAACTCCCGCGCGCGAGTCCCGTCCCCGCGCCCTGTCCGTCCCCCCGTCCGCTCGCGGGACCGCCCCGACGAGTTCGACCCCGACTCCACCTCGCCGAGGACGGCCGCCGGGTCGTCGCGCGGCCGGTCGGCGCTCCCCCGAGAGACGTCCTCGCGGGCGACGCAGTCCGCCTCGCCCCGCGAGCACTCGACGTCGAACACACGGTCGGCGTTCGGCGTCTCGACGCGGACCCCGCGGAACGACGACCCGTGGCGGTTGACGGCGCGAACCGCGGCGCCGCGCATGTCGCCCGTTCCCGAGACGTGGAGGTCCTCGATCCGGGTATCGGTCCGGGCGGGCGGTTCGTGGTTCTCGAGGCGCATGGTCTCGGTGTCACCCATATGGAGCGGCCGGATACCGTCGACGTCCACGCGGATTCGACAGCCGACGATGGCGTCCGGGCAGTCGGAGTTGTTGACGTTGATTGCCGCCTTTCCGTTGCCGTGCGTCGAGCGGATCCAGACGTCGGTGTCGTAGAGGCCGCCGCCGCACTTGCCGTACTCCGCGCTCGACACGTAGACGCCGTTGACGCCGGAGGGGTCGAGCACCTCGTTGTCGGGGTGGGCGTTCTCCCAGTCCATCAGGACGATGCACTCGCGTAGCTCCGAGCCGGCGCCCATCCGCACGACCGCCATGTCGTTGTTGGCGAAGAAACAGCGGTAGAAGTTCGTCGAGCCGTCGTGTTTCCCGGTGTAGAGGCCGCCGTCGCCCCCCTGGTTCTCGATGCGACACCCGGTGTACCAGAACTCACCCACGTGGTCGCCGAACGCGCCGCCCGCGCCCGCCGACTTGCCGTGGCCGGCGAACTGCGAGGGGCCGGCCTTCACGCAGCGCCGCGCCTCGCCCTGTCCGCCGCGGGTGGCGACCGTCGGATAGAACGTCCAGTCGCCGCCGTTCTCCTTGGTCCCGCTCCAGCCGACGACCCGGAGGCCCTCCCAGAGCAGGCCGTCGTCCAGTCGCGCCCGGAGGGCGATGTCGCCGCCGCGGTAGTGCTCGCCGTTGTCGAAGGCGAGGTTCCGGAGGGCGACGTGGCTCCCCCGGAACTGGCAGACCCGCCCCGCCTCGTCGCCCGGGGTGTGGAACACGGGCGGGTCCGACGGGTCGGCGGCCTCGATGACGACGTGCTCGCGTCGCTGCCAGTCGTTCCGCGACCCTCCATTCGAGTGTTTCTGGACCCGGACCTCGTACTCGCCGGGCGGGACGCGAACGCGGGTGTGGTCGGGGACGGCGTGGAAGTCGGCGCGGTCGTCCCAGCCGAGGGCGGCCGCGTCCACCGTCTCCTCGACGTCGAAGCGGTACTCCCCGCCGCCACCGTGGGGGTGGGCGTTTATCGGATGTGTGATGTCGGGCATGTGAGTGCGGTTCCCGTCGCTGTCGGATTCGAGCGGCGGGGTCTTGTCGGGTTCGGCGACGTCCGCGAGAATTCGGGGGCTACTGTCTCTGGAACCGACCGGCGACTTCGGTGCCGACGTTCCGGGCGGCGTTCACGAACCTGTCGGGGAGGCGCGGCCCGAGAAACGACCGGGCCTCGTAGAGGAGGCCGCCCTCGGAGTTGAGGCGGTAGAACAGCGGCCCCTTCAGGTCGGCGATCTCGCGCATCTCGTCGCCCGTGAGCTGGAAGTCGAAGACGTCGCGGTTCTCCCGGATGTACCGACCGGTGACGCTCTTCGGGATGGTGACGACCCCCTCCTGCTGGATGAGCCACCGTATCGCGACCTGTGCCGCCGACTTCCCGTACCGGCGACCGATACGCGCTAGCGTCTCGTCACCGACGACGCGCCCATGTGCCAGCGGGCTGTACGCCGTCAGCAGGATGTCGTTCGCCCGACAGAACGTGAGGAGTTCGCGCTGGTCGAAGTACGGGTGGTACTCCACCTGATTGGTCAGGATGGGGACATCCGAGACCGCCATCGCCCCTCGGAGTTGCTCGACCGAGAAGTTGCTGACGCCGACGTGGCGGACCCGTCCCTCCTCGACCAGCCGGGCGAGCGCCTCGAACACGCCGATGATGTCGCCGGTGGGGTGCCACCAGTGGACCAGCAGCAGGTCGACGTACTCCGTGTCCAGTCGGTCGAGACAGCCCTCCGCGGCCTCGAGGAAGCCCTCGCGGTTCAGGTACTCCGGGTACCCTTTGACCTTCGTCGTGAGGAATATCTCCTCGCGCGGGACGTCCGAACGGGCGATCGCCCGCCCGACCGCGGCCTCGTTCTCGTAGGCCATCGCCGTGTCGATGTGGCGATAGCCTGCCGAGAGTGCGGTGGCCGTCGACGTCTCGCACTCGGCCTCGTCCATCTGATAGGTACCGAACCCGACCGCGGGGACGTCGACTCTCTCGATAGTCGCGTGTTCCCTGCTCATACCATTGTCTCGATGTATATGGCCCGTATGGCGGGTTAGTTAGTGAGGAACTACATTCTCTGGAGCGGTAACATCCCGATAACCGGAACGGTTGTCGAGCGGGGTAGCAGTCGACTGCACGCCGGTCAGGATGCGAACGGTTCGCCCTGGAAACCGCGCGGAAACCGCCGGGTGGAAATCCGTGTCTATCACTGTACTGCCCGGCTCAACCGGTCGTTACGGGTTCGCCCCTCGACCGGTAGCCGGTGGCTACGGCGCTGTGGACGGGGTCTAGCCCCGACTGCAGACTTCCCCCCTCCTCCGACACCACTGGTGCCGTGGGGACTGTTTTCGAGTAAGACATATCGGTACGAATGTTCGTTTGTATGTCCATTACAGCGAGGTAATCGGACCGTACGCAGCGTACCGACGCCACATCCCTCCGACGACCGACCGAGGCGGACTTCGCCCGCCGAGCGTGACCCCCGAAGCCGACGGGTCGGTGAGGGAGGCCCCTGGCTTCTGTCGTGGGAGTCGCTACTCGTAGTCCCCGCCGTACTTCAGGAAGAAGTACGCGAGGCCCAGAGTCGAGGCCATCGCGATCATCGTCGCGATGCCGAGGGTCTTCGCGCTGTCGGCGACGACGGGTTCGACCGGGCCCGTCTGGACCTGCTTCGTCGGCAGGTCGGAGCCGATGGCGAGTGCGCCCTTCATGCCCTGACCCTTGTGGGGGTTACAGAAGTACGGGACGATTCCCGTGG
>CAYYSW010000196.1:0-5428 GCA_964474395.1 uncultured Halobacteriales archaeon | reverse complement strand
GTGATGTCTACACCCAAAAGCGCGTTCAGCGGCTCCCACAACAGTTTGTCCGTGACCAGGAAGAGGGGCCCCGAGATCACGAGACTCCACGCAGCTGGCCGGGGGCCGCCCGACCGAAAAAGTTCCACCCCCAAGAGGGTCCCCCCAGCCACCAGTAGAATGTACGAGGCGAGCATGATGGTCGCACCGAGTTCAAGCGTGAAGACTGCGATAGCCGCACCGAGGAGCATCCCCAGCGAGACGACCCCTATCCCTCCGAGAATCACTCGTCCAGGACGGCTTCTCACGACCGAACCATAGACTCCGACCACGGCGACGAGAAGCGCGATAGACGTCGTTCCAAGCACTAACTGAGCCCCACGCTGGAACACGATGCTCTCCAGATACCCGTTGAAGAACCCGAACAAGAGACCTCCCCACACGAGCATACCGACACCACTGAGCATGCTCATCCGCCCATACTGCCGATACGTCCCGATACGACGGACGTACGAACGAAGCGGAGAACTCATACCGTCAGTGTGTGCCTCCCGATTGATATTGTCTCGGGCGACCGCTCTGCTGCATACAGCCGCTGCATACAGCGGTCCACCCCTCGCGGGGGATGCTGGAGTTCCACCTCGACCCTGAGAGCTCCTATCTCATCGAGGAACTCGGGGCCGGGTCCGAACTCGTCTTCCCCTGTGCGGTCGGCGGGCGCTCGGCGCTCGCAGCACAGTGCGCCCAAGAGATGGGCCTCCGGAACGTCGCCATCGTCGAAGGCGGGGTCGCCGCCTGGCAGAACGCCGGCGGGCCCGTCGAGGGCGCGACGCCCTCGATGTAGCTCTCAGAAGACCTCCCGGATGGCGGCGTCGAGGGCGTCCACGGCCCGGTCGATCTCCTCGGGGCCGGCGACCAGCGGCGGCGAACAGATGACCTGGATGTTCGGCCGGCCGCTCCCGAGGAGGACGCCGCGCTCGCGGGCGGCCGCGAGGACGTCGTCGACGGGGTTGTCCTCCTCGGAGACTCGCGGGTCGACGAACGGGTCGCCCGTCTCCGGGTCGGCGAACTCCACGCCCCAGAGGTAGCCCCGGCCGTGGACGTCGTGGACGACGTCGTGGGCCTCCAGTTCCCGGAGGCGCGATTCGAAGTGGTCGGCGTTCGACCGGACGTTCTCGATGAGGCCGCCGCCCTCGCCGTACTGGTCGAGCGCGGCGACGCCGGCGGCGCAGGCGACGGGGTGCCCCGAGAAGGTCTGTCCGAGGGGGAAGCCGTCGTCCCGGAACTCGGCGGCGACGTCCTCGCCGACGGCGACGCCGGCAAGCGGGACGTACGCGGAGGTGACGCCCTTGGCGAACGTGAGCAGGTCCGGTTCGACGCCCTCCGTCCCGATGCCGAACCAGTCGCCACAGCGCCCGAACCCGGAGATGACCTCGTCCGCTATCAGCAGGATGCCGTACTCGTCACAGAGCTCCCTGAGCTGCTGGAAGTAGTCCGCGGGGGCGGGGTACGCCCCGCTGGTTCCGCCGACGGGCTCCATCAGGATGGCCGCGATGGAGTCGGGTCCCTCGTTGTGGACGACGAAACGGAGGTGCTCGATGGCCCGGTCGGCGAGCTCTTGTTGGTCCCGGATGCCGCCGAACGCGCGGGGGAGCGGTGGGAGGAACTTACCCGCGCCGGTGGCGGCGGCGTAGCGCTCGACCGGCACCCGCGTCTCCGGGTCGCCGGTGAACGAGCCCGCACCGGCCGTCGAGCCGTGGTAGGAGCGCCAGCGGGTGAGTATCTTGTTCCCGCCGGTGTGCTGGCGGGCGAACTGCGCGGCGAGCTCGTTGGCCTCGCTGCCCGAGACGGAGAAACAGACGTCGGTCAGCGAGGCGGGCAGGACCTCGACCAGTCGGTCGGCGAGTTCCGAGCGGGCGTCGTTGTGCTTCGAGGCGGAGACGTACTGGACCGCCGATAGCTGTTCCTCGATGGCCTCGACGATGGCCCGGTTGCCGTGGCCCGCGTTGACACAGTAGAGCTGCGCGATGAAGTCGAGCAGTTCCTCGCCGTCGGCCGTGGTGACGTACGAGCCCTCGCCCTCGACGATGTCGAGGGTCTCGCTGCCCGGGTCGTGCCAGTGGGCGAGGTTGCGCGACTCGGGGGTCGGTCGGTCGGTCGGTCGCTGTTGGGACATGGCTGCCCAAGGGAGACGTCGCCCTTGTACCTTTCTGGCGCGCTCCTCGCCGGGGAGTAGAGCTATGGCGGCGGGCCCGCCCACGGTGGTATGGCCGACGACACCGACACGCACACCTCCAGCGACACCGTCATCGACATCGACGCCGACCGGTTCCGCGAGTCCTTCGAGGCGTACTCCGCCATCGGCGCGACCGACGCGGGCGGCCTGCACCGACTGACGCTCACAGAGCCCGACCGCGAGGCCCGCGACAGACTCTGCGAGGACCTCGCCGACCTCGGCCTGACCGTCCGGGTGGACGAACTGGGCAACACCTTCGCCCGACGGCCCGGTCGGGACCCTGACGCCGCGCCCGTCCTCATCGGGAGCCACCTCGACTCCCAGCCGAAGGGCGGGCGCTACGACGGGCAACTGGGCGTGCTGACGGCACTGGAGACGCTCCGCGCGTTCGAGGACGAGGGCGTCGAGACGGACCGCCCCGTCGAACTCGTCAACTGGACCAACGAGGAGGGCTCGCGCTTCCAGCAGGCGATGCTCGGGTCGAGCGTCGCGGTGGGGGCGACGTCGCTCGACGACGCCCTCGCCATGGAGGACCGCGAGGGCGTCACCGTCCGGGAGGCGCTCGGCGCCATCGGCTACGACGGCGACCACCCCGTCGGTATCGATCCGGGGGACGTCCACGCCTACCTCGAACTCCACGTCGAACAGGGGCCGAAACTGGAGTCGAGCGGCGACAGCGTCGGCGTCGTCGAGGGGGTCTTCGGCCTCTCGTGGATGGAGGCGACGGTGGAAGGGCAGGCCAACCACGCCGGCCCGACGGCGATGCACGACCGGCAGGACGCGCTCGCCGCCGCGACGAGCGCCGTAAACGAGATTCGACGCCTGCCGACCCGCCTCTCGGCGGACGCCGTCGCCACCGTCGGCCGGATGGAGGTGTCGCCGGGGTCCATCAACGTCATCCCCGACGAGGTGACGTTCACCGTCGACGTGCGCTCGTACGACGAGCGCGTGGTCCGGGAGGCGCCCGACGCCGTCGAGTTCGAGATAGCGACGGCCTGCGAGCGCGAGGGGACGGACTACGAGTTCGAGTCGCTCTGGTCCATCGACCCGCTCTCGTTCTCGCCGACCGTTCGGGACGCCGTGGCAGCGGGCGCTACGGCGGTGGGTGCGCCCTTCCGGCGCATCGTCAGCGGCGCCGGCCACGACGCCAACTACATGGCCCGGGTGACGGACGCGGGGATGGTGTTCGTCCCGAGCGTCGACGGCATCACCCACGCCGAATCGGAGTTCACGGAGTGGGACGACTGCGTGGCCGGCGCGGAGACGTTCGCCAACGCGACGCTGGAACTGGCCATGGAGTGAGGCGAAGGCGACCGCCTCGGCGTTCGCCGCGGCGGGTCACCGGCCCCGGACGTACGACCCGACGGCGGGGCGACGTAGCCGACGAACCCGACGACGAACGCGAGGGCGCCAACGACGGTGAGGACCGTGGTGGTGGACGTGGAGGGCACGCTCGCCTGGTGTCGGCGAAGCGATAGAATGGCAGCGACCGGGCTCTACCCGACGAGTCGTTCCTCGTCCTCCCAGTACTCCTGTCTGAGCTGGTACTTCTGGACCTTGCCGGTGGCCGTCTCGGGCAGGTCGTCGACGAACTCGACGCGTCGGGGGATCTTGTAGCCCGCGAGGTGTTCCCGGCTGAACTCCTCGATGTCCTCCTGGGTGAGGTCGCTGTCCTCCTTGCGGACGACGAGTGCCGTTACCATCTCGCCCCACTCGTCGCTCGGGGTGGGGATGACGGCGGCCTTGGCGATGTCGGGATGGTCGTAGAGGACGTCCTCGACCTCGATGGAGGAGACGTTCTCCCCGCCGGAGATGATGATGTCCTTCTTGCGGTCCTGGATGGATATCATCCCGTCCTCGTTCCACGTCGCGAGGTCGCCGGTGTGGAAGTAGCCGGGCTTGCGGGCGTTGAACGCCTCGTGGGTCTCCTCTTCTTTGTTCAGGTAGCGGTCCATCACCTGGTTGCCCTTGACGACGATCTCGCCCATCGCGCGGTTGTTCCGCGGGACGTCCTCGCCGTCCTCGTCGACGACGCGGACGTCCGTACAGAGCGTCTCCGCGCCCTGGAACGTCTTGAGCTCGCGGCCGTGTTCGGCGAGGCGCCGGGGGGAGTTCGAGGTGGTGATGATGGGCGCCGTCTCGGTGAGGCCGTAGAGGTGGATGATGCGCCAGCCGATGTCGTCCTCGATGGCTTCGAGGGTGGCCTTCGGCGGGGCGCTGCCGGCGGTGGCGAGGCGCACCTCGTTGTCGCCGGACGTCTCCACGTCGGGGTTGTTCTCGTGGAACTGGATGAGTCGGTTGAGGACGGTCGGCGCCCCACAGAGGAACGTGACGTCGTACTCGCGGATGCGCCGGAACGTCTCCTCGGGGGTGAACGCGCGCTGGCAGACGTGGGTGCCGCCGGTGCCCGTGATAGAGTAGGTGTGGCCCCAGCCGTTGCAGTGGAACATCGGCAGCGTCCAGAGGTAGATGTCGTCGTCCTCTATCTCGTGGTGCTGGTTGAGCACGAGCGAGTGCCAGTGTTCGGTCCGGTGGGTCCGGACGACGCCCTTCGGGTCGCCGGTGGTCCCGGAGGTGTAGTTGATGGAGGCGTCGTCGTCCTCCGAGATGTCCGGTCGCTCGGGCGCGTCGGCGGAGTGGTCGGCCAGCAGGTCCTCGTAGTCGTCCCACTCGCCGTCGATGTCGTCGGCCTCGTAGCCGATGAAGTTCTCGGCGGGAATCGAATCGCGGACCGCCTCGATGTTGTCGGCGTAGTCGTAGTCCGCGATGACCGTGTTCGCCGCACAGTCGTTGAGGATGTACTCGAACTCCTCGGGGATGAGGCGGTAGTTCATCGGCACGAACACCGCGCCCAGCTGGTTCGTCGCGTACAGCGTCTCGAGGAAGTAGTGGGTGTTCGGCGCGAGCAGGGCCACCCGGTCGCCCTGTTCGACGCCGTAGTCCGCCAGCGCGTTCGACAGCCGGTTGACCCGCTCGCCGAACTCGGCGTAGGTGTACTCGGTGCCGTCGTCTGCGACGACGCCCACCACGTCGTCGTACAGGTCGAGCGCCCGGTCGAGGAAGTCCGTCGTTCGCATTTCGACCTTCATGAATTTTCGCCCGGGTGTTTCGGGTCCGACGACTAAGCCGTTTCGACCGAGCGGCTTTCTTGCAGTCGGTTTGAGGGGCGAAAGCCACCCGCGCGGAGACAGGTCAGCCGTCCGGGTGGGGGTC
>CAYYSW010000195.1:0-5429 GCA_964474395.1 uncultured Halobacteriales archaeon | reverse complement strand
GCCACGCCGGGCGTCGAGAGCCAGATGGGCGTCACCGCCGAGGAGGTGGACCGCGAGGAGGTGAACCGGCGCATCGGCCTGAGCGAGGAGGTGTCGGACCTCGCGCAGTTCCTCGCCTCGCCCGCCTCCTCGTACCTCGTCGGCGAGACCATCCAGATCCAGGGCGTCCCGCGCATCGAGGAGAGCGTCGAGACATGAGCGGGGACGAGGCCGACCGCGACGTCTTCCTCCCCGTCGCAGCCCAGCCGAGCGTCGAGGCGCTCGTCGAGCAGGCGGCACGCGCCGAGTCCCTGGGGTACGACCGGGCGTGGCTCCCCGAGACGTGGGGTCGCGACGCGGTGACGGTCCTGACGAGCATCGCCCGCGAGACGGAGTCGATAGGGATCGGGACGAGCATCATGCCGCTCTACTCGCGCTCGCCGGCGCTCATCGGACAGACCGCCGCCACGCTCCAGGAGGTCAGCGACGGGCGCTTCCGCCTCGGCCTCGGTCCGAGCGGTCCCATCGTCATCGAGAACTGGCACGGCGTGGCGTACGGCAACCCCCTGAAGCGGACCCGCGAGACCGTCGAGGTCGTCCGGCAGGTCGTGTCGGGCGGGGAGGTCCAGTACGACGGCGAGTACTTCGAGCTGGGGGGCTTCCGCCTCCGGTGTGACGCCCCGGACCCCGCGCCGTCCATCGACGTCGCCGGGATGGGGCCGAAAGCCGTCGAACTCGCGGGACGCTTCGCCGACGGCTGGCACGCCCTCATGCTCACGCCCGACGGCCTCGACGACCGCGTCGAGGACCTCGAACGCGGCGCGGACCTCGGCGACCGGGACCCCGACGACCTGCGGGTGACGCTCTCGCTGACCTGTGCGGCACTGGAGGACCGCGAGCGCGCCCGCGAGATCGTCCGCCAGCACACCGCCTTCTACGTCGGCGGCATGGGGACGTTCTACCGCGACAACCTCGCCCGGCAGGGCTACGAGGAGACCGCCGAGACCGTCTACGACGCCTGGAACGACGGCGACCGGGAGCGAGCGACCGGCGCCATCGACGACGACCTGCTCGACGACCTGGCCGTCGCGGGCACCCCCGACGAGGCCCGCGAACGGCTCGACTCGTTCGCGGCGCTCGACGGCGTCGACGCCGTCTCCGTCTCCATCCCACGGGCGGCGACCCAGGAGGAGATCACGGCGACCATCGACGCGCTGGCGCCCTGACTCGAATGGAACACCCTGTCACTTCTCGTGGTACTTCTCCACACATCTAACGCACGAAACACCTCTAGAGGTTGCGGCGAACGATGTTGAATTAGAAGGAGGTATACGTGTGAGGTGGAAGTCCTCCCCATGGCAGGTACCAACAGCTACCGTCGCAGAGCGTTCCTCACGTCCGCCGGCGCCGCGGGAATCGCCGCGCTGGCCGGTTGTACCGGCGATGGAGGGAGTAATGGTGGCGGTGATGGCAACGGCTCGGGCGGCAACGGTTCGGGCGGCGACGGTGGCGGGTCGGGCGGCACGACGGACATGGTGATGCTCACCTCGACGGAGACCACCGCGGCCTACGCGATGAGCCAGGGCATCTCCGCGACGGTCAACGAGAACAGCGACGCGGTGCGTGTCGACGCACGCCCCAGCGAGGGGACGAACGCGAACGTCGGCCGCCTCAACCGCGAGGAGGCCCAGATAGCGTACATCCAGAACTGGACGGCGGCGAAGATCCGCAACGGGGAGGAGCCCTTCTCGGACCTCTCCTTTACCCCCAACCAGGTCCACCACCTCTACGACCTCGGGTGGTTCCTCTGTAGCGCCAACCAGGGCTGGACGAGCGTCACCGACATCAAGCCCGACAGCCGCGTCTCGCCGACGCCCCGCGGGTCGGGCACCGCAGAGATGCTCGAGCACGCGCTGGGGTACGTCACCGACGACTACGAGCGCATCAGCGTGGACTACGGCGGGCAGGCCAGCGCGATGAGCGAGGGCCGCCTCGACGTCGGCGCGGGCACGTTCGTCAACTTCTCGGTCGAACCCGGGTGGCTCCAGGAGATGAAGGGCACCGTCGACCTCCGCCTGCTCGACTGGCCCGACGACATCACGGCCAAGCTGGAAGAGGACGGCTCGCTGTTCGTCGAGGAGATCGACACGACCGACTTCGAGGGGTACGGCTACACGCCCGACACGCTCACCGCCCCGTCGCTGTCGTACAACTTCATCGTGCGCAACGACTTCAGCTACGACGCCGTCTACAGCTACCTGGAGACGCTCCACGCCAACCGGGAGGGCCTCGGTGAGTACCACGGCCTGCTGACGCCGCTGGCCGACGAGCAGTACTTCCTGAAGAACGCCTACGACATGCCGTTCCACCCGGCGGCGGCCGACTTCTACGAGGAGATCGGCATCTGGAGCGACGAGTTCACCCGCGGCCAGGAGTAGCGCCATGAGCACGTCAACCGACGCCTCGGGGTCGCTCGCCGGGGGCGACGACGTCCGCAGGGCAGTCGGAGAGTGGTTCGACCGCCCCCGTGGCGAACTGGCGCTCCGCCTCGTCATCGGGACGCTCGCCGTCGTGTTGAGCGTCTACACCTTCTACTACGCGGTGACGCTGGAGTTCGTGCGGGTCCGCCACTCGAACATCTTCCTCGGTATCGGGATGGCGCTGTTCTTCCTCTACGAGACGCTGAAACACCGTTACGGCACCGGCGACGTCGAGGCCTACCGGGACCGCGAACGCGCCCCGGAGGGCTCGGTGCTCGCCCGGGCGCGGGACGTCGGCGGGTCGTTCGACTGGGTTCTGACGACCGTCGAGGCGGCGCTGACGCTCGGTGCCGCCTACTACGTCGAGACGAACTTCGACCGCCTCCTGAACGACGCCGTCGTCCTCGGCTACACGGACACCGACTTCCTCGTCGGAGCGGTGATCGTCGTCCTAGTCGCCGATGCGACCCGGCGGGCCTACGGATGGGCCATCACGAGCGTCGTCGCCGCCGCCATCGCCTACGCGATGGCCGGCCCGTGGCTCCCCGGCTTCCTCGGCCACACCGGAATGACCTGGCAGGAGGTGGCCCGCTACGGTGCCATCGGGCTCTCGGGGACCTACGGCTTCATCCTCGGCGTCGGGACGACGTGGGTCGCCGTCTTCATCATCTTCGCCGGGATGGCGAAGACGTTCGGCGCGCTGGACTACATTCTGGACGCCGGCCAGAGCGTCGGCAAGCGCATGCGGTCGGGCGTCGTGCAGGTGGCCGTCGTCTCCAGTATGGCGATGGGGTCCATCACGGGTAGCGCGGCGGCCAACACCGCCACGACGGGCAGTTTCACCATCCCGATGATGCAACGCCAGGGCGTCCGCGACGACTTCGCGGCGGCCATCGAGAGTGTCGCCTCCTCGGGCGGGCAGATGATGCCCCCCGTGATGGGCGTCGCCGCGTTCATCATGGCCGACATCCTGCAGGTCGGATACGTCCGCATCATCCAGGCGGCTATCATCCCCGCGCTGCTGTTCTACTTCAGCGTCGGCATCGCGGTGCAGTTCGTCGTCCTCCGCTTCGGCTGGACGACCGAACGCGACCTCTCGGGCCGGAGTCTCTGGGGAACGCTGTTCAGTAAGGGCACGCTGTTCAGCATCGGCTACCTCGCCGTCGTCGCCGTCACCTTCGTCGCCGCCCGGAGCGTCACGAGCGCGCTCCTCGCGGGGCTCGCGGCCCTCGGCGCGCTCGTCGCCGTCCGGTTCGCCCAGTCGGTCGCCACCCAGTCGGGGACGACGGCGGCACGGGCCGACTTCGGGAACTCAGTCGCGGGCTTCTTCGGCGGGGCGCACTTCGCCGTCCCGATGGTCGTCCTCGTGTACACGCTCGTCGTGATGCGCCTGACGCCGCTCTCGGCGGGCCTGTACACGGCCGTGACGCTCGTCGCGACCATCTTCGTCCGCCGGCTGGTCGTTGACGACTCCCCGCTGTGGGGCGTCGTCAACGCGACGACCGGAACCGTCCGGGGCCTCCGCGACGGCGCGGTTGACATGTCGCCGCTGGTGGGGGTCCTCGCCGCGATGGGCATCATCATCAGCATGCTCACCCAGACCGGCCTCGCCCAGAAGATCTCCATCCGGATGGTCGGCATCGCCGGGGGGGTGCTCATCGCCGTCCTCGTGATGGCGATGTTCCTCTCCATCCTGTTCGGCCTCGGGATGCCGACGCCGGCGGCGTACATCCTCGTCGTCATCCTCGTCGCGCCGGGCATCATCGAGGTGGGCGTCCCGGACATCATCGCCCACCTGTTCGTGTTCTACTTCGCGATGCTGTCGGCCATCACCCCACCCGTCGCGGTGGCGGTGGCGGTGGGATCGCGCATCGCGAACGCGAACTTCATGCAGACGGGGTTCCAGGCGCTCCGCATCGGCGCGCCGGGGTTCCTCATCCCGTTCGCGCTGGTCGCGAACCCGAGTCTCGTCTACTGGGAACTGCCGGCGACGCCCATCTACACCGTCATCGTCTTCATCGGCGTGGTGGCGCTGGTGGCGGCGACGACGGCCTACGACGGGACCCACGAGCTCGGCTGGGGCCACCGAATCGCGTACTTCACGCTCTCGGTGGCCGCGCTGTACGCGCCCATGCTCCTCGTACAGGCCGCGGCGGCGCTGCTGGCGGTCGCGGGGCTCGTGCTGGCCCAGATGGGCCGACTCCCGCTGTCGGGGACGAGCGGGGACGTGGGCGGGCGCTGACGGGGCGGCCCCCCTCCGACCCCTCGTTGGACCGGTCGACATCCGGAGCGGCGCCGCCGAATCGGCTCCGCGTGCAGCGATAACACACAGCTATATCGTCCCCCCGTCGCACAGTTCGCCCATGAGTGACGACGCGGCCGGCGACGGCTACACCGGCGCGGACCTGTTCGTTGACACGCTCGAACAGTACGGGGTCTCCCGGCTGTTCGGTAACCCCGGGACGACCGAACTCCCCATCATGGAGGCCCTCGGCGACAGCGACCTGGAGTACGTCCTCGGCCTCCACGAGGACATCGCAGTTGGGATGGCCGGGGGCTACGCCCAGACGAAGCGCTACCACGCGCAGGACGACGACGAAGTGATGCCGGCCTCGGTCGTGAACCTCCACGTCACGCCCGGCCTGGCCCACGGCCTCGGCAACGTCTACGCCGCGAGCATGACTGGCGCGCCCGTCGTGGTGACGGCGGGCAACCACGAACTCGACTTCCGCCACGAGGAACCCATCCTCTCGGGGGACCTGCTCGACCTGGTCGAGCAGTTCTGCAAGTTCTCGGCCGAGGTCACCGCCGTCGAGGCCCTGCCGCTCCTCCTCCGGCGGGCCTTCCGCATCGCGCTCACCCCGCCGATGGGACCCGTCTTCCTCTCGCTCCCGGCCGACGTGATGATGACCGAGACCGACGCGTCGCCGGAGCCACTCGGGGCGATTCCGACGGCTGGCCGCGGGGACG